>JBMCTC010000130.1:0-8868 GCA_048624115.1 Spirochaetota bacterium | reverse complement strand
GGCCGCAACCAGCAGTCTTGCTCATCGAGCACCATAAAGCGCCGGTGCTCCCGCTCGTCCTGATTGGTGAGCGCGAACATGCGAAGACCGACACTCAGGACGTTGGCAACCGAACCACCCTGCCCGCGGTAGACATCCTCCTCGTTGCCGTCTCGCTCGATCCAGAACTGCACCGAGGTCGTGCCACGTTTGAACTCGACCTTGGTGTGAAAGCTAATCGGCTGGTCGAGCACCTCCTGTAGCGCAATCGTGAGTTTCTCTTCTACCAGCGCGAGCATTTGTTCGAGCAGTTTCTCGTTCAACTGCTTGAGCGCATCACTTACACCGTCGGCAATGGCGAGATAGGAGTCGATGCGTTCGAGCTCGTCATTGCTCGCTTCGAGCCTGCGTTCCTGCTCCTCTCGTTTCCACTCCAACCGCCGCGCACGCTCGAGCAGCTTCTCCGGCGAACGAACGTCGCTCATGCTTCGTCGGCCCGCTCAACCGCCTCGAGATCGCGCTCAATCGCGTCGAGTTCCTGCTGGTACGCGGCCCGTCGCTCGGTGTTCTCGTTCTCCATGCGTGCGTGCATCTTCTCGAGCTCCGCAACATCGTCGGTTCCGTAGAGATCCTTTGCCTCCGCCTTGAGCTCGGCCAACCGCGATTGCGCGTTCTCGCGGTTCGCGTCGGCTCGGATCTTCTTTTGCTGAAGCGCCTGGTAGCGCTCGGTCAGTTCCTCGATGCTCGCAGTTTGCTTGCCTGCAGCCGCCTCGCCCGCCGGCCCCGAGGCCGCATTCCGGATGGTTGTTACTCTCATGGTTTCTCCTCGTTTCCTGCGTCGGTTGATCTGGTCACGCCGCGTGCGAGTGCACGAATCTCAATTGCGACTGCCTCCTCGAACTGGCCGAGATTTGCGTCCAAGAAGCTCATCAAACCGGCGCCTGAGGCGGTCCGTCGCGCCTGTAGCTCTGCAAGCCCCGTCACAAAGGCGGACTCAGGCGCAGCGGCGCTGCCGTCTGGAACCGCGGCGTGGAACACCTCATCAAATGGTTGGTGTGGTACGGTGACTCGCTCGAGCGTGATACCATTCTCCCCGACGTTCACCCGCAGCACGCTCGGGATGTGCTCTCGCACCAGATCGTTTCGTGACCGGCGACTGATGTTTCCCGGCGTCACCCACTCGGTGCTTCCCCGGACCACCGTCTCGAGTCGGCGATGAATGTGCCCATTCACCACCAGCGCCACGCCTGGAATCTCTCGCGGCTTGATGCGCCCCTGCTCCTCGTAGCCGGGAACAAGCAAGTCGTGATGAGTGAGCCAGACGCCGAGGGCCCCGCCGGCGGTCTCGCTCCGCGGCTCGAGTCGCTTCGGGAGCGCCTCGCGATAGCTCGATCCGCCAATCACCACCTCGCGGCCGGCCATCGTGCCTATCCACGGCGCAGTGGCCGTGACGCGACGGATCCGCCCGGACTTGAACAGAAGCATGAGGCTGTCATGCTCGCTCAGCACGGGGTCTGCGCAGTCGTGATTCCCGTAGATCCCGATGCACGCTCTGCCGTCGAGCATGTCCAGGAGACGCGCGATCATCCAGGTGGGGTTATCGCGCGGCTTGTCGAACACATCGCCCAAAAACGCCGGCAACAGCCGATGCTCCGCCGCGTAGCCGAGGATCCACTCGAGTTTCTCGAGGATCACGGTGGGGTAATCGTCTTTGCGAAAGCCGGGTTGCCGGCCCTCGAGATGGGGATCCCCGATACACACGAGGCCGACGTAGTCACTCATCGCGTGCCCCATCGGGCTCGTGTCGGTGAACGGTCGAGCTGCCGGTGACAACCGCAACCGCCTGCTCTGCCGAGAGCGACCGGCCGCAGGTTGGACAGCTCTGATTAGCCTTGGCCCATTCGGCAATTTCTCGCTTCGCGAGAGCAAACGCTTCTGCGGCCGAGGCTGAGAGCCCCACGGCGTGCGCCTCGGCGTCTCGTGCGGCCATGAGGTTTGCAAGCGTCGTACGAAGTGGCGCGAGGTCGCGAGTTTCCGGCGGCACGGGTAGCGCGCGAAGCTGCGTATCGAGTCTTTCGCACCGTAGTGCGTGCTCGTTTGCCGCACGGAGTTTCGCAATGTGCTCGCGAAGCGGCGGTGTCTCATTCTGCGACGGCGGTGCCTTGATTGAGGCAAGCGCGGCAATTTCAGCGATTGTACGCGTTTGATCAGAGGTGGCGGTGCGAAGCCCCGAAATGAGCCGGCGCATCGTTGGAACATCGTGCAGAGGCGGGGGAGCTCGAAGGGGCGAGAGCGCATCTGCGAAAGAGCTCGCGAGCGAGAGTCGCTCGCGTGAAGCCGAAAGGGCGGATAGGGAGCGGTGCAACCGGGCTTGAAGCTCGTCGCCTTTGGTAATCGCAGCAAAGAGGGTCTGGCTTGCTTCGAGGCGTGTGACGAGGGGTTTGGCAGGCGAGAGGGTGGCGATGCTCTCTTGCAACCCCTCGATTTCAGCGGCAAGCCTACCGCGGTCACTTTTTGCCTGACGAAGGTTGTCGCGGTGTAGCTGCTGCATCGCCACGAGCTTCTCGGCATCGGAGGAACTCGCGAAAAACTGCGCTACCACCGAACTCGGCTCATCGATCAAAAAAACAGGCGATTTCTGGGTACCGAAATGAAGGTCGAACTCGCGACTTCGCGATTCGGCCGTGGGCGTGACCATGCGGAGACGAAGCGATTTCTCCACCGGCTCGGGCACATCTCCGCCGAGCCGATCGTATCGAACCCCGTCTACCACGTACGCCGGTCCGCCGGTCTTCGGCCGACGCCACTCGATCGTGCCGCCCTCTTCGGTCTCAACCAGCACTGAGGCCTCCCGGGCTCCGTGTCGCAGTACATAGGTCGAGACATCGTTGTGAGCGAGAATCTGCAACGCGACCACGAGCGCCGACTTTCCGCAGTTGTTCGGACCCACGAGCACCGTGAGGCCGGGGCTCGGCTCGATCACGGTGTGGGTGTGGGACATGAAGTTGATTAGTTCAATTCGGCGTAGCATGAGCTGGCGGTGCCATTGTATACGTGGCACCGCCGGCGCACAACACCGTTAGAATCGGTCGAAGTTCTCGTCGTCGTGGGTGGCGACTGCAGTTGAGGACGTGGCTCGCTCCCGCGGACCTCCAGCCGGTTTCGTTGCCGGCTTGTGGTGGCCGTTGCCGCCGTTGTTCGACGGCTTTACGCTCTCGTGGCCGTGGTCGTGGTCAAGCACGATGCGAGGAGCGCCCCCGGTGGAGGAGGCCGCACCCTTTCGTAGCTTGAAGACGCGGACGGCCTGACGCAACTGCTCCGACTGGCTCGAAAGCTCTTCGGACGCCGCGGCGCTTTCTTCGGCGCTTGCCGTGTTCGATTGCGTTACCTGATCGACCTGACCCAGGCCGTCGGTGATCTGCTCGATCGCAAGCGACTGCTCTTTGCTCGCAGCAGCGATCTCTTCGAGGAACTCGGCCACCTTCGCCGCTCCTCTGACAATTGCCTCGAGCTGCTCGGCCGTCTTGTCGGTCAGTCCGTTGCCCGTCTCGATGCTCGAGACCGACTTCTCTACCATCGCCGTAGTCTCTTGGACCGCATCGGCGCTCCGAACGGCGAGGTTTCGGACCTCTTCGGCAACGACTGCAAAGCCCTTTCCGTACTTACCGGCACGCGCCGCCTCGACGTTTGCATTAAGAGCAAGCAGGTTGATTTGGAAGGCAATGTCGTCTATGACTTTGACAACCTTCTTGATCTCGTCCGACGCACTCGAGATCGAGTCCATCGCCTCGCGAAGCTCGCGCATCTGACGTTGACCGCCTTGCGCGTCGGTTGCGGCCTGCTTGCTGAGTCCGCTCGCCTCGACGGCGTTGTCGGTGTTCTGTCTGCTCTGACTGTTGATTTCGTTGACCGAAGAGGTTATCTCCTCGAGCGAGCTTGCCGATTCGGTTGCCCCTTGCGAGAGATCCTGGCTCGCACTCGAGACCTGTTGAGCGCCTGCGGCGACCTGATCGACTGCGGAGTCGACTTGCCCAAGGATGTCGTTCAACGAGTCCACCATGGTCACCAGGCTCTTGCCCAGGCCATCGTCGGCGGAGGCAAGCTGGGGGTCCACGGTCAAATCGCCCTTCGAGATTCTCTCGATAATGTCGGCCTTGTACTTGAGCGAGGCGAGCATCTCGCGAAGCGAGTCCGCAAGGATGCCGATTTCGTCCTTTTGATCAACGTCGAGTTCGATATCGAGCTTGCCTTTGGCAATTTGCTGGGCAAAACCGACTCCCTTGCCGATCGGCTTGGTGATCGCGCGAGTAAGCAGGATGCCAAGAGCCAAAGCGAGGGCAACTCCGGCGATCATCCCGATAAGGGCGATGAGCTGGACGGCCGTGCTATTTTCTTCGGCGGCTATCGAAGACTCTTCGGCGGCGTCCGAGTTGAGCGTCACAACCTGTTCGAGCAACTGCTGCGCCTCGGCCTGCACCTGCGCGGCCTCGCCCAGTGCAAGGGAGTTCATGTCGTCGTAGAGCGTAACGACTCTGTCCGCCTCGCCCTCGAGTTCGCCAAAGACGCGAAAGACGCCGTCTGCAGCCGGGCGCATCTCGTTTTGAAATACAGCTCGCGCGGTGCCTGTCTGGCCGGCGCTCACGAGTTGCTTAATCCGCGCGACGGTCGCGTGGAAGGGGTCGTGGTAGGTGTGCACTTCGTTGAGAAGGGCTGTCATCTCAGCATTCGTCGTTGAGAAGCCGGAGAGCCATTGCCCAAAGGCGCACGCAGTCGGATCCTCTCCGCCTTCAAAGCTCTCGCCGGTGAGCATCATTTGCACCGTTTGAGCCATGAGTGCGTGGTGATCGCGTGTAAAGCCGATGAGCCGAGCCTCGAGAGCGTCAGGGTTGAGGATATCGGTAGCATCAATCTCCTGTGCCATCGTCACAATGCGATTGTTCACCGTCCGCCACTGCTCCCACGCGGTCTCGAACTCTGCCCAGAGGCGAGCCTCTTCAGGGTCTTGCGGAATCGCTTCGTAATTGTCCCACGCCACCTGATAGCGCTCACGGGTGGAGTTCAGCAAGTCATACTGTTGCTGCTTTTGTTCGGGTGAAAGCCGCGGGTTGAGCATCGTTTGAATCGCGGTACGGACCCCATTGGCCTCGACTTCGATCGTTTTAAGGTCTTCGATGCTCACTAAGTTGACTTCACCGATCTCGTGTATATGATTCTCGAGCTGTCGAGCGCCATTCCAACCAAAGAAGCCTACTACGAGCACGATGATCGCGACGACAAGAAAGCCTCCGATCATCTTTTTCCCAAGCTTGACGTTTTTTAGCATCTATTACTCCCGGTGTACGTACTCATTATCTACTCCTGCTGTGCATAGTAGGGAGCTATGTCAATCTTGTCGGTCAGGAAACTTCCACACTTTTTGTAGTCATTTGTCTTACAAGAGATAAAAATATAAATGGGCTTTTTTGTTAAATTGTCCGCTCGAGATTTCGTAAGCAGAGATTTCCACGCCATTTATCGGTAGTTTGAGTAGATGGACCGACTACACATACTTGGCATCGTTCTACTACTGTTCCTGGCCTCGTGCGCGAGCGCTCCCGAACCTCCGGAGGAGGTGGCACCGGTTGAGCCTGTTCTTGACGCACCGGTACTAAGCGCCGTGTATCAAACTCACGGCGATGGCGATGGCGACTCCGCGCATCGGTTTGTACTCGCGCTGTACGATGACGGTACTGCGCGTCTCGAGACGCGGTTGCCCGATGACTCGCCGCCGTTCCTCGAACTCGGAGAGTGGGAGCAGCGTGACGCAATGCTGCTCGTTGTCATCACCCAGACCCGCAGACTCGATTACGACGAGCCGCGGCCCATTCTCTTCGAAATGCGGGGCGAGGTGATCGCCGCAATTGACTACGATACCCTCTTTTACGGCGATGGTGGAATGCAACTCAGCGAGGTTGATGCGTCGGCTGAGCCGCTTTTGGCGGAGACGAGCTGGCGCCTGATGAGACTCGAGCACTCGGGTGAGCTCTATCAGCCGTCGGCTGAAGGGGATTACACCATTACCTTTGCCGAGAACGGCACGCTTACCGGTCAGGCGGACTGCAATCGAGTCACCGGACTATACTCAGATATCGCCGCGTTTCTAACGCTCTCGAGTCTCCGGGCCACCGACGCCGCGTGCGTCGGTGAATCGTTCTCCGACGCGTACGTTGCTGCGCTTCGTGATGCTCGGCACTATCAGGTAACCGACGGCACGCTTGTGATCTCCGGTGAGGGGCTCATAGCCCAGTTTGAGATGATGTAATACGCCTCAGGGTACCGGCCGCCCGAGCCGCGTCCCGATCAGGCGATACCACTGGGCTCGAGAGAGCTCCACCGCGTCGGCTGCGGCTTACCGGCGGCGTCGCTCGACGTTGGTAGTACCGATTACCGGCTCCACCGTCGCGGGGAGCTTCAGCAGCCACGCGATTGCAACCGCCTCGGGCCGCCGGTTACTCGGCTGCCATACCGTCGATGAGCGCCTCGGTCGGAAGGCGAATGCCAAAGTGGTGTCGACCTCGCTGCGGACGTGCGACGGCTATAGAGTCGTTGAGCCAGGCGACCTCGCTTCTATCTGTGATCACCTCGACCCGCAAGTTCTCGCTGTTGTACTCGGTGAGCGCGTCAATGTCTGCCGGCTCGAGCTCTGCCGGTTCGTAGCGAAACTTGATGGTTGGGCTCGTAATTGCGTCGGGCGCCGCCGCGACCGGATAGCGCGCGCGCGCACTGTTCGTTTCGCGAAGCGTGACGCGTGCAACCGGCAGCTCGCCAATACTCGCGAGCGTGTACTCGCCCTGCGGAAAGAGGTCGATGTCTGCCTGATAGCCGAGTTGCGCGGCGCGCGCCTCGACCACTGCGAGGAAGGTTCCTGCCGAGAGCGTCACCTGCCGCGCCGGTGGATCGGTCTCCGGCAGCAGTCGGTCATCCTCGACGTAGAGGGTAAATCGACCTGCGTCTTGTGGATCGAGAACAATTCGCCATGGTTGAACGTTGTGAGCGTTTTGGGCTAGTCTGCCCCATTCCACGAGTTCGACTCGGATGTCCTCGGTTGCTTCAACTGTCGCCGGCGCACTCCCGCAGGCGGCTATGGCCAGGGCAAGCGCGGCAACTGCCGCGAGCTTCACCAATGTGTTTGCGTGATGTTTCATGTTACCGAAGGGTAGAGTCTTCCGTAACGTCCGAGTCCACAAAAAGTTCGGTCTTCTTTGTAAATGGCATCAACACGCCCACGACGACCTCATCTTCCCAGGAGAGCTCATGCAGAGGACCGCTGAGCTGAATCTCTCGAGGAGGGCCGGCATGGACGGCCGAGTTCAGATCGAGCCAGCGGATGAGTTTTTCGTACGTCGCCGTCATCTTGCCAAACGTTCCGCGGTAGACGGTGTAGGCACCGGTCGGTACCGCCTCGAGGTCGCGGACTGTCACGCCGGCCGGAAGTTCTGTCAGCTGCGCTGTCGTTGGAATGGGGACAAGCAACTCGGTCGGGATGTGAACCGACTCGATCCGATCAACATGGTAGATGACGATGTCCGCGGCTCGTGTCCTGATGCCTTCGGCGTTGAGGAAGTCATGCATGAGTGCAGAGTGATGGGTCCCGAGCCCCCACAAATGCCCGCTCGTCGGGGCAACGTAACGCGCGCTGAGCGCGCGGACTTTCTTGCGCTCTTCGACGGTCACGTCTACGACGGGCCGGCCATGCGACTCGCGGGAGAGCGCGATTCTCGCTCGAACCTCATCGAGCCGTCTCTGTTCGGCGGCCACCCGCGACTGTAACTCTGCCTCAAGCGAGAGCATTTGTTCTTCCACGCGCCCGTCGAGGATCTCTCGGATGTCGGCCAAGGGCATTCCGAGTTCTCGGAGGGCTACGATGCGGTGGACGCGCGGAAGTTGTTCGAGTACGAAGTATCGGTAGCCGCTCTCCGCATCGACTCGGTCGGGCACGATGAGCCCGACATCCTCGTAGTGACGAAGGGTCCGCACGGTAACGCGCGCGATTGCCGCGAACTCGCCGATCTTTAGCACAGAGGTGCACCTCGACACCCTTGCGTATTGTTTAACATTGCAATACCTTAATATATGCAAAAAGTGTAATGCCGGAGCATAGCATGTTTGAAACTATACCCTACGAAACAAAAAACAACGAGATTGACGCTCAGCATGCCACCCACGAGGTCTATCTCTACGGTCTCTCCTACTGTGGTCATTGTAAAGAGGGGCAGACCTATCTCGAAGAACTCGGTGTGCCGTTCAAGATGGCTCTCATCGACACTCTCGAGGCCGATATCCGACGCCCGGCACTCAAACGATTCCGCGACATCTACGGAAAACACGTTCCCTATCCCGTCCTCGAAGTAGACGGCGAGTACGTTTTTGGCTTTGATCGGGAGGTCTGGGCGCACCATCTCTCGTGAGTTCTCATCTCGACGTTAGGATTGCCCCTTCCTTCGCGACGCCTGTCTCGGTACAATGGGCCGGTGAATAGTACTACTCTCGTTGGCGTCGACATAGGTTCAGTTTCAGTCGCAGTGGCCTCGGTTTTTCCCGACGGTCGCCTGAATGAATGGAAGTACGCATTCCACAACGGACTGATTGCAGAGACCACCCGCACGCTGCTCGATGAACTCGACCTGCCCGCCGACACGCCGCTTGCGATCACGGCGAGCTCGCCTCGTATCGTGAAAGACGCCTACCCCGTCGACTGGCTCTCGGCCCACGTCGCAATCCATCGACTTGCGTTTCCGTCCGATCGAATGCTGCTCATTGTCGGAGGCGAACGATTTGGTCTTGTTCAGTTCGATGAGAAGGGTAGCTACCGCTCCTCGCGAGGCAATTCAGGGTGCGCCGCCGGGACCG
>JBMCTC010000129.1:0-8869 GCA_048624115.1 Spirochaetota bacterium | reverse complement strand
ATCGTCGATCGGCTTCTTTTTCACCACCTCGTAGACGGAGCGTTCGATTTGGTCAAGGAGGTCTCGGTCTATTGCGCTCTGTGCAAAGAGGGTAAGGCCACCCATGGCGAAGCCGAGCACGATAGGCCAACGGCGGCGTAAGGCGATCATCATATCTCCATAATAACGAATTTATCCGTTTACGGGCAGAATGATATCACGACGCCACCGTCGATACAACCGGATTCGCCTTTTCGTTACTCCGACTCGTGCGTCTTTTTCGAAACTCTTGTTGATGATCGCGAGGCTGCCCGATGCTGACGGCCGAGTTCATCAGGAACCCGAGGCCGCTCGCGAGAATCGTCGTGGTCAAAATGAGTGTGCGCGTCTTCCGGTTGCTCATGAGAGGCACACTTCCTCGAAAGTTCTATGCGATCGTGTGCGCAAAAAAAAGCCGGCTCCACCAGAGCGAACTGGAGAGTCGGCGTTTGCTGAGTTCGTTGTAACTAGACGAGCCGAATAATGACGAGCACCAAAATAACAACAACCAGCGCAGTGACAATTCCCATAACATCCTCCTCTCTCTCCCCAATATAAGCGGATGAGACGACAAAAATCAAAAGACGCCTCCCGCCTCTTCTCTTACAGGATCATACGCTCGCTCTTGATCCTCAATAACCCACCTGTGGTAGTCACCGCGATGTAAATCATCATCCAGAGCGCGGTCCAGATCAGATTTACGCCCGGATCGATCCCGAGTACCAAGAGCTTGAGCGTGGTTGCCACGTTCACCAGCGGAATGTGAAACGCGTAGGCAGGCGGTGCCAGCGCATCGACCGTGGCGGCCATGTAGCCGCACCCAAGTGAGACAATGAGAATCGGCAGCAGATACGCTTGGGCCTCCTTCGGCGAATCGGCAAAGAGGCTCACCAACAGTTCGAGCGAGGAAAAGAATAGCGTGAGCAAGATTGCACACGCGGCAAGCTTAACCACGTTGGAGGTGGGTGCCAACGCCGGCACGCTCTCACCAAAGAGATCTGGAGCCACGAGTTGAGAGAGAACGATACCACCGAGGAAGGCGGCCGTTCCGATCGCCGCAAGGGTTGCAATTGCCAGGAGCTTTCCGAGTATGAGGTCGATGGGTGCCGCGCTGGTCGCGAGCAGCGGTGCGATGGTTGATCGTTCTTTTTCTCCCGCTGCAACGTCGGCTGCGCTGGGCATTGCACTCACCGCGGAGGCTACGAGCAGCAACAACGGAAGCAGGAGCGCGAGAAGTGCAACGCCGGATCCCGGGCCTCGATCATCGAGCACGATCTCTCGCGCAATGAGCTCGGCAAGCTCGCCCTCGGGCGGGACAATCGCCTGCTGTTGCACTTCCAAAAACCGCGCATACAAGTCGGCGACCGCCTCGGCGGCACCAACCGACTCAGACCTGCGCGAGTCAAACGAAATCGTGAACGCGTTCTCCTCTCCCACCAAGAGAGCATCAATGCGGCCCTGCTCCATCATTCGACGCGCTGCCGAATGCGATCCGGGGTGCAAGCGAAGTGCAGGCTGAGTCTTCAGAAACTGCTCGAGCGAACTCGGCAGATTCACTACCGAGAGATCGATCGATGCGTTCTCAGGCGCAACTCCAACCGTCTCCATGAGACCAAAGCTCAGCGGAAAGAGCACGAGCGGGACCACGATCGAGACGATGATCGTTTTGATGTCGCGAAAGAGATCGCGCACCTCCTTTCGAAAGACGACGAATGCTCGAGATATGCTCACGGCCGCGCCCCAATAAGTGCTTTGAACCGATCTCGAAACAATGCGGCATCGCCAAACGCTGCGGCGCGGGCGATCGTCGCACCGCCGGCCAAAATGATTACGCGGTCGCAGAGCCGCTCGACCTCTTCTACGGCATGACTCGAGAACAGAATCGCCCGCCCCCGTTCGCGCTGGTCGAGCAAAAACTCGTGAATAACGTCGGTTGCGGTTACGTCGAGCCCGCTTGTTGGTTCGTCGAAGAGAAGAACGCGTGGTTCATGGACAACGCTTCGGGCAAGCGCAGTCTTTTGGCGCATTCCGGTAGAGTAGGTGGCAACCCTCGCATCTACGTACTGCTCCATCTGCAGCAACGCGCAGATCTCGCGCGTCCGAGAGCGGGCCGCTTGCGCCGACAGCCCCTGCAATCGCGCGAAGTACTCGATGTTCTCACGCCCAGAGAGTCGTTCGTAGAGTCCGGGCGCGGCGCCGAAGAGCACGCCGATCTCGCGAAGCGCGCGAGAACGCGCTTCGCTCAACAAGCATCCCGCTACCGAGACGCTCCCCGCATCCGGCGCGAGCAATCCTGAGAGGATTCGAAGCGCTGTTGTCTTGCCGGCGCCATTCTCTCCGAGCAGTCCGACGATCTCACCGTGGGCGAGGACGAGCGAGAAGTCGTCGAGCGCGCGTTCCCCTCGCGTATACGACTTCGAGAGGCTGGTTGCACTCAGCGCGGGAACGGCCATGGGTCGATGATACCGTCGCGACCCGCTGCGGCCAAGTGCAGCGCGCGATCATTCTATGCTGTGGCTTCGTACGCCGCCCGCAAGCGCTCTACCGCCTCGGCTTCTCGCTCGCCGACCGTCTCGAGATGCGAGGCAATCTGCTCGCGCACGGCCGCGCACTGGTTCGGGTCGGCAAGCGCCTGCTCTGCCTCGTCCCGCATTTTCTCGATTCGAATATCGAGGGCCTTCAGCTTCTCAATCCTTGCATTTCCTGATTCGCGAAAGAGCATATCTCGCTCTTCGAGTGCAGCCCTCGCGTGCGCGAGGATCTCTACGTCACCGGGCAAGAGCACCGTGCCGAGCTCTTGCCAGGCGACGCCGGCCTGCGAGAACGCATCGCTCGCCTCCGCAAAGGCTTCGAGTCCGGTTGTCTCGGCAGCCTCGCTTAGGAAGCGAGCAAACATCAGGCGATCGGCCGAGCGGGAGTCGTCTTCCCAGAACTGAAGCGCGTATCGATAGGCGCTGGTCAGACCACAGAAGAATGGTCGCCCCGGAGGGAAGAGCTTCTCCCAACTCTCTTTTGTGCCGCCCTTCGAAAGCCGCTCCTGCCAGAGATCGATGCCACCGAAACCCCAGTTTTTGCCGGAGCCCTGTGGCGGATCACCGTCGTAGAGTGCAAGCGCGTCTTGAACTCCGCGTTTGACTGCTGCGGTCAGGTCGGGTTCCTGCGGCAAGTCTACCGTTACGAGACGGAACTTGTCCTTTTTGATTCTTGCTCGTGCGGCGTCAAAGGTTTCTTTCGAGACGACGATGGGAGCACTCGACCGGTCCGAGAGCGTTACTCCGTCTTCCTCGTATCTCGCGACAACAACCGGCGTCGAAGCCCACATCCCCTCGCCCAAGTCGGAGCTCTCGTAGCCGAGCGAGAAAACATCGACCCACACTATAGGCGCGTGTCCCGACTCGAGAGCTTCGCGCAGCTTCACCTGCGCCTTCGATGCGCTTGTGGAGTGAACGACATCTTGCTCGAGGCCGAGCCGTTCGACGGCTGCGTCCCATCCGTAGCTCCCAAACGTATTGCGAGTGACGATGTTCGCTTGGGGATCGTGGCCCTTGTAGGCAAAGCTGAAGTATCCAAAGGCCGCACCACCGGCGAGGCCCATCAGAAGCGCCTCGGAGTAGGGTTTGCCTGTGTGCGGCGCTGTGAAGCCGGCGGTCGCGAGTGTGTTGGCAAGTGAGCTCGTCGTGGGGAAGGCCCCACCAAAGTTGGAAAAGCTTGAAAGTTCGGGCACTGTTCCTCCTCCTGCGGAAGTATACCGCCTCAAGGTAACGACGCTCGAAACGTGTGACCTACTCTGCCCCGCTAATCCTCAGTGGAGAATGACAAATCACCGCTTCGTGAGCCGGCTCGCACGAGAACCGTGCCCTCACCGACGTGCAGGGAGTCGTCTGCTCCGATGTCATTCACGGAGAGATCGCCGCTACGCCGCTGCCGGCGGAGCTAACGCCACAAGCAAAAGGGCCACGATGACTCCAAATCGTCGAGGGCTCATTATCACACAATCCCGATTCCAACCGTCGGGGTCAGGTTTCGGCGACGATGGAGGTGAAGATGCTCGGCTGCAGCTGCGACGAGCTCCGTGAAGAACGCTTCCGCTTCGCCGCCCACCGGGCTCCTGACCGGAAAGGGTTGCTCGTGCTTGTACGAGTAGCTCGGCTCGACAACCCGAGCGGCAAGGAGGCGCTCACCACGCTCGGTGCTCCACGACAAACGGAATCCGTCCGGTGGAAACACTTCATCGTCTCGCATGAGCCAAGCCCTCACCCGCGCGCTCACCTTGCGGACCGCCCGCTCGCGGAAACCGCGCAACTTCTCGAGAAACACGAGACTCTGAAAAACCTTGAGTTCTTTCTTTCGGCGTGTCAGGCCCTCGATTCCCCGGGGGAGGGCGGCACGCGGGTCGTCTTCGAGCCGACTGAGATAGGCCTCGAGCCCTCGGAATGCCGCGTCGTCTATAATGGCGCGCGACACCGGGACCGACTGATCGAGCAGCGAGCCGCCGCAAAACAGAAAGGCTCGCGAGTTGGAGAAGAGACGCTCCTGATTCCGAAGCAGCAGCAGTTCGCATAGCGATGCGCCAATCGAGTAGCCAAAGAGGTCGAGCGTCGTCCCGGCTTCAAGGAGCGGATGGTGGCCGCCTCGAACGCTCCGCGCGAGATCGAGCAGGTCGTAGTAGCTCTGAAAGCTCGAGGTCAAGAAGCGATGCGGGGCGAACTGCACGCGATGGCTCAGCGCGACGTTTGCAAACGTGGAAGCCTTCAGTGCCGGGAAGAGGCGTTGTCGCTCGCGCGCGACCTGCACCATCTCGCGGGGGTTGGACCAGACCGTCGGCGCACGATTCAGGTGAAACGCCGCGGGGAAGAGGATAACCGGGGCGGCTGTTTCCTGTGCGAGACGGAACGCCCACGGAAGGTACTTGTGCCACGATTTCTCGTTTAATCCGTGGAGCATAAGCGTCGCGCGGCGGTGTGCGGAGGTGTCACGAAGCTTGGGGGAGAACATGAGGTAGCGAAAGCGCTGGTTCTCCTCAATGTGACGATCGGCGAGTTGGAGCTGCTGGAAGAAGTGTCGGTCGGAGAAGGGGCTCTGCTGGGCGTAATAGCCAACGAGCGCCTGATAGGTCGGGTCTGAGAAGGAGTAACTCTCTGGTGGGTGAACATTGGTGTTTGCCGATACAAACGGTATCGTGTGAAGCTCGATTGGCACGCCAAAGATCGGCTCGAGGTCTGTCCTTTCTGCCTCGAGCGAGAAGCTCGCGCCAAGACCCTCGTAGAGCGCCTCGTAGCTTGGGACGGTGGTCACGGTGAGGCCTCCAATCGCTTTTCGTTTGCCTTCTTTAGATCAACGATGAGGCGCTTGTGTTTGTTCAGAAGCTTTTCCCACCGTTCGATTCCGTTTTTGAGCTGAGCCGTTCTCGCGAACAGTCCGTCGATTTGGGCGAGCATTTCGGTGAGCTCTGCGGCCGCCGCTCCCGGCGGAAACCCCTCGAGGCTCTCTCGCATCGCAATGAAATCTCGAAAGTAGCCGGCGACCTGTTGGATTTGGTCGAGTGAGTAGCCAAAGAGCTGGAGGTCCTGAATGAGATGGCACAAGTAGATGTAGTGCTCTTTGAAGAGGCGGAAGCCCCCCTCGCTTCGGGCATCTGCTTCGATAATGCCTTTGTCTTCCCAGTGCTTGATCGTACGCGGACTCACGCCGACGCTCTCTGCTAAGGCGCCGACGGTGAGTAGATTCTCGCCGGCGCTCCGTGCGGACCCCGACCGGCCGTCCTGTGGCAGGCCTACCTTCTTTACGATCTTTGCAACCTCTTCGGCTGCGTAGCCTATCGCAAAGAGGTTCTTTACCTGCTCGACTCGCTCGGTAATGGCCTCGTCAAAAAAAGCCACTCCATTCGAGCTCTTGCCCTCTGGTTGGATGACACCGGCGTCGATCCACGCGCGAAGCGTTGCGGTGTCAATGTCGACGCGCTCGGCCAACTCGCCTTCTGTTACAACCGTACGTTCAGACATGATCCTCCTGCAAATGTACGTCCGCGTGCATATCTTGTTAAACTTGAACGTGCACGTACAGGATAGGTCGATGGCGACTCGATGTCAAGCTCCGTTTCGAGTCTCGACCGATCGGTGCTCCTCTGCGGCGGCAAAGCAGTTTTCGATCACGCGCATGTTCGCAACCGCATCGGCAAAGGGAGTCGGAACCGCCTCGTTGTTTAGGATCGCGAGTGACATGAGCTCGCCCTGAATCGTGTATTGGTCGGCGGTGGGAAGCTCGATCCGCTCGACCTCTGCGCCCCGATAGAGGTTTACGATGCACGGACGGTCCGGCGGCGCGTTAAAGGGAATCATCACCTCGATCCGTCCCTTTGTTCCGATCGCTTGCACGCGCTGGTGTGGCTGGGACTGCGTCGAGTAGCCAAAGCTTGCAGTGCCGTGCTCGAACTCGAGGATCGCACTCCCAAAGGTGTCGGTCTTGAACTCTCGGTCATACTCAATTGCCGCTGATACCGCTCTCGGTTCACTCCCAAAGAGAAAGCGCGAGGCCGAGATCGGGTAGCAGCCGATATCCATGAGCCCGCCACCGCCAATCTCGGCTTGGTTACGAATGTCATCGGGGTTTGTGTTGTTGTAGGAAAAGAACGACTGCACCATCTTGAGGGTGCCAATCTCGCCGGCGTCCACGAGCTTCTTTGCCGTCTGCCACTGCGGGTGGTGACGGTACATAAACGCTTCCATCAACTTCAGATCAGGATGCCTGTCGCCTGCCTCTTGAAGCGTGATCGCCTCGGCAACCGAAAGGCCGATCGGCTTCTCACAGAGCACGTGCTTTCCTGCCTCGAGCGCTTTCACCGACCACTCTACGTGGAGATGGTTTGGAAGCGGGATGTAGACTGCCTCGACCTCGGGATCGGAAAGGAGCGCCTCGTAGCTTCCGTGGGTGCGTGAAATGCCGAGCTCGCCCGCCACCTCTCTTGCTCGTGCCTCGTTCCGGGAGGCGATCGCCACCACCTCCACGTGCTCTGCCTTTTTCATGGCCGGAATAACCTTTCCTCGGCCAATGTTCGCCGTGCTCAACACTCCCCATCGTACCTTTCGCGTCATTGCTTCTCCTCCTGTTGAGGATAGCGAAGCTCGTCGGATGGGTGAACGGTCTCAGGCACGACTGGACGGCAGTTCGTTATGTGGTACGTTTTTGGTTATATCTTCTTGTCGGTAGTCATTCTTAACGGGGGTAGGTGATGGGATTGAGGAAAGCCTCGTATTTCGGGATAGTCGCCCTGGTGGTAGCGTTGGTGCTCGCTTCGTGTCGACAGCCGGTGCCGACAACTTCCGGCACGTTTTTCAATGCCGTTCGAATAACCGACAACTCGTGGTATCAAGTCGAGGCAGACCTCCTATACGCGAGTGACCACGCATTAATCTACGTCGAAAAAGGGCAACCCGTTTCGCCGTCAACTGCGGCCGCGATCGGGACGGAGTTTGACGACAACATCTACGATCTCGTGCGAACCACGTTCGGCCCCGAACTCGACGTAGATGGCAACGGGCGCATTATCCTGCTCCTCCTTGATATTCAGGATGGGTTCTCGGGGTCGGGCGGCTACGTCGCTGGGTATTTCGACGCTACTCACGCGTACTCAACCAGCGTCTTTCCGGACTCGAATCAGGCAGATATGCTCTTTATGGACGTCAATCCGCTGACGGCCGGTAGCGTGGAGTTTATGAGCACGATCGTGCACGAGATGCAGCATATGGTGAGCTTCGCGCGTGCGGTTGACCGAGGATCACTTCAAGACATTTGGATCGATGAAGGTCTATCGCTCTCTTCCGAGTATCTCTACCTGGGTGAGCAACTGACCGACCGGATCGAGTACTTCAACAGCGATCCGGTCGCAAGCATTCGTGCCGGAAATACCTTTTACGACTGGGACGATGCTTCCCAGAGCGGGACCGACGTACTCGCCGACTACTCGACTGCGTACCTGTTTTTTCAGTGGCTCTACCAGCACGCCGAGGCCAAGGCAACCGGCGGCGGCGTGGGCGTTCTGCAAGATATCTTTAACTCGAGCTTTGCCGATTACCAGGCGGTTACGGCTGCGGCCTCCGCGCGAGTGGCGGGACTGCCCGATCCGAGTAGCTGGCAGGATGTCTACTCCACCTGGCTCCAGGCGAACCTGTTAAACAGACTTATCGGTTTGCAGGGGTATCGAAATGTGCTCTCGACCACCGTCCGCGATCACACCGAAAGCGATGGTACCATCGACCTGCCGGCCGGCGGGGCTGTCTATTCGAGCATCTCCGCGCCGTATTCGCCCGGTTCGCCCCGATCTTTGATTGTGCACCAGGGGGTCGACACAACAACCGGTGACGTAGACACTACGGCCGACTTCTCAGGTGATCGGCTGATTACCTTCAACTCGAGCACCGACGGGACGGCCGTCACGGGTGCCGCTGTCCCGCCGCAGACCGCCGTCCGCGCCGCGGCGGTCGACGCCCCGGCCAGGCGTAGCGTCTTTGAGAAGCCGTACCGCATCGACGCTCCCTTCCAGCGCGAAGGTACGAACGGCTTTGAAGGCATCGCTCGGCCGTAGCCTGCGCTACTCGGCGTCGTAGAAGAACACCTCTTCGAGCGGCACGCGAAAGACGCGTGCCATTTTGAAGGCTACCTCGAGCGACGGGGAGTACTTGCCCTTTTCGATCGCGATTATCGTCTGCCGGGTCAAGCCGAGCTTGTCGGCGAGCTCAGCCTGCGTCATATCTCCGTTAGCATGTCGCAGCTCTCGGATCGTGTTCGTGACCTTGGTATCGGTAGTGTAAGATTCTTTCTGTAAAAGCGTGGCCTGATGAAAGGGGCTTGAAAA
>JBMCTC010000128.1:0-8928 GCA_048624115.1 Spirochaetota bacterium | reverse complement strand
ACTTGCAGGAGGTCGAGGCCGTCCAGGTTGTCGGCTCCTCGTCCGACTTAGAAGCTCTGCGCGGGTTGCCTGAGGCTTGGGCGCTCGTGCCGGTGGAAACCGTGAGCGAGAAGGCGCTTTTGGCCGAGATCGCTAACGCCAACGTGTCGGCCGAGACGTTGCATCTGGTGACGTTTCTGGATCAGCCGTTTGTAAATCGAGAGCTCGCGAGTAGGATGCTCACGAGGCATACTAGCTACCACGCAGATTATACCTTCGCCGACGGCTTTCCGTTGGGGCTCGCTCCCGAGTTACTGACCGGTCGGGTAATTGCGCATTTGCTCTCACTCGCAGACGACTCGCGCCTCGGGCGGACGGGTCTCTTTCCGGTGGTGCAGCGCGATATCAACCGCATCGACGTGGAAACCGAACTCAGTCACGTAGATGAGCGCCTACTGCGGCTTGAGCTCAACGTTGGAACTCGACGTGGCCTCCTGATCTGTCAGCGTCTATCCGAGGGGGCGCCCGAAGGTATCGATGCCTGGACCGAACACGCACAGCAAACGCTTGTTCGTCAGCGATCGTTGCCCTCATTTGTATCCATTCAGGTCGTCGAACAAGAGGTTCACAACACGAGCTACTCTCCGTACCGCCTGCTGCGCGATGACCCGCTCGCGCCCGGACGCGTCATGGCACCGGATCAGTTTGGCGCGATTATAGATGAGCTTGCTGCGTTCGCTCCGGAGGCGGTCGTACACCTCTCGCTCTGGGGTGAGATCAGTCAGCATCCCGATCCGCTGGGTCTGATCGAGAAAGTGCTCGCTTCGCAGCACCTCTCGGTGCTCGTCGAGACGTCTGGGGTCGGCTGGGACACTAAGCAACGAGAGCAATTGTTCTCAATTAATGACTCTCGGTTCTCGCTCATCGTGGGGCTCGATACTGCAGATGCAAGCGTTTATGAAAGCCTTCGAGGGCAGGGCTTTGAGACTGCTAATCGGTTTGTGGACGAGGCGGTCCAAACACTCGGAAGTCGAGCCTATGTGCAGGCGGTGCGATGCGAAGCCACCGAACCGACGCTTCATGCGTTTTACCAGACTTGGAAGAAAAAGACCGAGAACGTTGTAATTCAGAAGTATGACCACTTCTGCGGCCGCTTGCCTCAGCGCAAGATCGGCGATATCAGTCCTCTGAAGCGATTTCCGTGCTGGCATCTTCAGCGCGACTTACACGTAATGATCGATGGGCGCGTGCCACTCTGTAGGGAAGACATCGACAGCAGCGATGCTCTTGGAAGTCTCGTCGAGGAGGGGATCGAGAAGGTCTGGCAGCGAGGCATGACGCGATGGACGGATCATGTAGCCGGCAAGTTCGAAGGTATTTGCAAGGAGTGTGATGAGTACTACACCTTCAACTTCTGACATTAGTTATACGGTTGTTGGCGAGCGGCGCCTGAAAGACCGCGGAACCGTCACAGCAATCATTCTCAACCGTGGAGGCCGCCAGAGTAGAGCCGAGTATCTTGATCGATTGCTCGATCTCGGCGTCGCGCACGTGATCACGCTGCTCGATCCTGCTCCCCATTACGACATTGAACAGCTCGCATCACGTTCAGCCTATGCTCGATTCGTTACTTTCAGCCGTCCGACCACCCTTGGTAACCAGATCAATATCGCTTCACGCGAAGTGACCACACCGCGTTTCCTCGTTCTGTGGAGCGGAATGGAGCCAAGCTCGCTCACGGCGCGTGTCCTCTCGCAGATAGATGAAATCGGCTCTCTCTGCGTCGTTCCGGCATTTAGGACCCGGCAGGGCGAGCTCGCACCGACTGTTGTAGCGCCTGCGTTTTTTGGATCAAAGCTCCGGACAATTCCGGTCCAACCCAACTCAACGGGTGCGCTCTCGCTCTATCCGTACGCTATGGTCGGCCTCTACGATCGAGCAAAGTTTGAACTGGTCGGCGGTTTCGATGAACGGATTGAGAACCCGTATTGGCAGTTGCTCGACTTTGGATTCAGGGCCTATCTCTGGGGCGAGCAGATTGCGGCACTGCCGAGTCTGCGCGTGCATCTCTCCCGGGATTTGCCGGCCGAAGATTCTACGCCTGACGAATCATACGCTCGATTCCACCTGAAGAATCTGGCGGTTCGGTTCGTTCGAGACCAGGGTCGACTGCCGCGCTTTCTCATGGTGCCCTTCCTCTTGAGAAGTGGGATGAGCATGCGGAGTGCGCTTCGAACATTCGGCGCGGCGCGCGCGTGGGTGCGCGAGAATCGGTATCGTTTTGTGCAGGACGCACGGAGGGTCACCGAGCTCTGGGAGGTTGAAGAATGACGGGTGTCTTCCTGCAGGTTCGCCTCGCTTCGAGCCGCCTGCCGAACAAGGCGCTGCTTTCTCTTTCGGGCAAAAGCGTCATTGAGCACGCGATGGACTCGCTTCGCCGGGTTCCGTCGTCGGTTCATGCGGTGTTGACCGATGACGAGAGCGCGCCATTTCTCGAGCGCGTGGCGTCTCGGGCCGGATTCGAGCTTTTTGTTGGCTCTCCGACGAATGTTCTCGAACGCTACGTTGCGGCGGCGCGACGCTACGCGGTAGATGAGGTTGTTCGAGCTACCGGTGACAATCCACTTGTGAGCTGGGAACTTGCTCGGCTCGCGGTGTCTCGCCTCCGGGAACACGGCGCCGACTACTTCGGGTTTGATGGGCCGCCGCTTGGCACCGGCGTAGAGGTCTGTCGTGCCGAGGCGTTGTCGGCAGCGCTCCGCGAGACCCGCGATCCATACGACTTCGAGCACGTGACCCCATACCTCTACCGGACGAATACGCGTTTTGTTGCGATCCGCGAAGAGGCACCGAGAGCGTACACTCTACCGCAAGCGCGGGTTACGCTTGATACCCGCGAAGACTATCTCTCTCTGCAGAGCGTAATGGAGAAGGTCTACGACGGTGGGCCCACGTCGATCTTTCGTCTCGTCGAGCATCTACGGACTCGCTCCGCGGGCCGCTTCTCCGAGGGAGAGCATGCCTACTCTGATCGCGCCTGAGCTTGAACGCAACCGGGGAACCGGGCACCTCAAACGTTCGCTGACGCTTCTAAACGCGCTCCCTGATGCCTTCCTCTACGTGCCTCCATCGGGGCGCAGCCGTTTTGAAGGTTTTGGGGCTCAGGTCGATCGTTCCAGGATCGTCTCGGAGCTCGGGGCGCGCCGGTTTGAGACGATTGTCGTCGACCGTTTTTCAGTCTCTCGCGAGGAGATCGAAACGTTTGCCGCGCTCGGAATGACTGTCGGAATCGACCTCGGTGGGCCGGGACGCGAGTGCGCCGATTACCTCATCGATACGTTGCCTCGGCTCGATAAGAGCGCTCCGAACGTCTATACGCCGGCTTCGGGTTCGTCGGAAGCGCGGCCCACGGCCGAGAGAGGGCGGCGTTTGCTCGTCACATTCGGCGGGGAGGATCCGGCGCGCCTCACTGAGAAGAGTATCGCGGCGCTGAGACGTCTCGATGTCGACCTCGAGGAGGTGTGTGTCGTGCGTCCGAGGCTCCGCCCTTTAGAAGAGGACCTATCACCGGCGAACGTGATCGATCCGGTCGAAAGCCTCCAGCCGCTCTTGCTCGATTCGGGTATTGTTTTGACTGCGTTTGGGCTCACCGCGTTCGAGGCTGTGAGAGCTGGTGCCCGCGTAATTACGGTAGCCGTGACACCGTATCACGCAAAGCTTGCGAAGAAGACGGGCTTCTATTCAGCCGGCCTGAGAAGAGTCTCGCGTCGGAAGCTTGCGCACGGGCTTGCCAATCCAGAGATTCTTTCGGCGTCTCTGGGCGACGATGTTCGTCGATCCAGCGAGGGGAGTCTCCCGTCGCTGCTCGAGCAACTCGCTCAACCTCCCCGTCGTGGATGCCCGGCTCACGGCAAATTCGGCCGTTCGGTCTTTCGAAACGTGAACAAGAGTTACCTTGTCTGTCCATTGTGCGGCATGATCTATCTCGAGCGCTTCACCGCCGACACCCAGCACTACGATAGCTCGTATTTCATGGACGAGTACGAGGCGCAGTACGGCAGAACATACCTCGAGGACGTTCCTTCGATCTATCGAATGGGTCAAGAACGACTGCGACTAATCCGCCGATTGAGACCGCCGACGCGGAGGCTACTTGACGTCGGATGCGCATATGGTCCATTTCTCTCCGCGGCCAACGATTGTGGTTATGAGGTAACGGGTCTTGACGTGGCCCCGTCAGCGGTTGGCTACGTTCGAGAGACGCTGGGTTTTCCGGCCGTAACCGGGAGTATCCTCGATCCGTCGATCCGGCGCGAACTCGAGGCGCCTTACGGAGTGGTTTCCCTCTGGTACGTGGTTGAGCACTTCTGGGAGCTCGATACCCTTCTGTCGGCCCTATCGGACCTGGTTCTCCCCGGGGGTGTTCTCGCTCTCGCTACCCCTCATGGGCAGGGGGTCTCGGCTCGGAGGAACACCGAGAGTTTCTTCGCTGCGAGTCCTCGTGACCACTTCACAATATGGACACGAAACTCCGCGAAGCGCCTGCTACGAGAGTACGGGTTCGAGCTTGAGATCGCACGTGTCACTGGTCATCACCCGGAACGCTACCCTGCGGTCATATCCGGTGCGATGCCTAGCGGCCTGGCGCGACTGCACAGCAAACTGTTTGGATGGGGCGATACTTTCGAGCTGTATGCGCGGCGCATGACCTCAAAGGACGGTGCTCAATGACGAGTCGTGATCGAACGGTTCTGATACTCGGTGGCGGGACGATGCAACTCCCTGCGATAGAGGCAGCCCGCGGCCTCGAGGCGTACGTGATCGTCGCGGACGGAAACGAATCGGCGCCCGGAAAGGCGGTGTCAGACCAGTTTCTGCACATCGACCTAAAGGATGTGGAGCAACTGCTTGAGGCTGCCCGCGAGATCCGGGCCACCCGAGGACTCGACGCAGTCTTCACCGCCGGCACTGACTTCTCCTCTTCGGTTTCCTTCGTCGCCGAGCGATTGGGTCTGCCATGTACGCCCTACGAATGCGCGATGGATGCAACGGACAAGTTTCGAATGCGCGAACGGTTGCGGGCTTCCGGCGTACGGGTCCCGGACTTTGCGCTTGTCGCGGACGAAGAACTGGCGGAAGGCGTTCCCGACCGGGTGAGAGCGCTCGGCCTGCCATGCGTCGTGAAACCTGCCGACAGCATGGGGGCGCGAGGAGTGGTTCGCGCGGACACGTGGGAAGATGTCGATCGGTATCTCGAGATTGCCGTGAGCTACAGTCGGTCTCGGCGAGCCGTCGTCGAGGGATACATCGACGGGCCGGAGTTCAGTCTCGACGCGATTGTGTATGGCGATGAGATCCAGATCACCGGCTTCGCCGACCGAAACATCTGCTTTCCTCCCTTCTTCATCGAAACGGGACATACGATTCCGACCACTCTCTCCGCGAGTGAGCAATCCGCTGTGATTGCCGAGTTCAAGAAAGGGATACGGGCGCTCAATCTCGGCCCCGGCGCTGCGAAGGGTGACATGAAGCTCTCGTCGCAGGGGCCAGTCGTCGGAGAGATCGCTAATCGTCTCTCAGGGGGCTACATGTCCGGCTGGACGTATCCTTACTCGTCGGGCGTGAATCTCTCCGAGGTGGGGCTGCGAGTTGCGCTAGGCGAAGCTCCCGGCCACATCGTCGCGTCATGGAACAATACAAGTGCCGAACGAGCGATCATCTCAATACCAGGAGTGGTAAAGTCAATCGACGTACCGGAGAATACTCGTTCGCACGCCGACGTACGGGAGATCTTTGTCACAAAGCGGGTCGGAGATTTGGTACGCTTTCCTCAAAACAACGTCGAGAAGGTTGGCAACGTCATCTCCGTCCATAAAGACCGGCAAACGGCCGTCAAATCTGCGGAACGAGCCGTCTCGAGTATCGTGGTGGTGCTTGAGGCCGATCGCGAGGAAACTGATGCGTTCTTATTTGGCCCGAGCACCAATGAAACGCAGTACTGGGCATATGAGAGCGTGGCCGACGAGCTCTATCCTGACCATCGGCACCGTGACGATCGCGGCGCTTGGAAAAGCATCCTGAACGAGCAGGGCGGGAGACGCGAATCGGTCTCCTTTGCAATTCCCGACGGGATGCTAGACCGGTCCGAGCGCGACTGGACCTATCGCACGCTCAAAGAAACCCTGGAGACTGTACAGACGCGCGAAAGCATCGACGTACAGCGAGCGCCTTCAGGCGAACCCGCGTTGATCGATCTTCTGTTCATGCGCGCTACGTTGCGTGGAGGAGTGCAGGGTGCCCTCTACGTGATTCAATCCCTTCGAAACGATTGAGTCGTGCGGTTGGATTTACTATACTCCTCCCGTGATCGCTGATTCGTTACTTCGCAAGCACCTCGCCGGGGTGTTGCTTCTCATCTCATTTCTGGTGTCTCTCGCATTCTTCGCCATCTTTCCGCCGGAACGGACGAATCGCACGTTGTTCTTCCCCGGAACGACCGAGGTCACACTTCGGGGAGAGCGCAGAATGCTTCCGCGCGGGACCGGCGAACGTGAGATCGAGTTCCTCGTGGAAGACCAGATTCTCGGGCCGGCTCGGATCAGTCACGGACGCCTGCTTCCGCGTGCGACACAAATCAACACGCTGTTCGTACGAGACGATAGGCTCTATCTCGATCTCTCCCAAGACGCGATAGTTGAGTCTGATGACGTGCGAATTCCGCTCGACCAGGCATTGGCCGGTTTGGAACATTCTATCCGGTACAACTTTCGCGGGATCGAGGACATCGTGATCACCATTGACGGCAGCATTCCTTTCGTTCCCGCGTACCGATCGCAATCCATCGGCAATTGAGATTTCACACTTAACAGAATAAAATCGTTGACAAAGAAATTTCGGACGCTATACTTGGAATATCGAGTCTTAGCACTACTGCTGGAATAGCAAAGGAGAGCAGGATGAAACGGATTTTCATTCTACTGGTTATCGCGACGGTCGCCTCGGCTGCCTTCGCTGCAGAAGCCACCCTCATCGACTTCACTCTGTTGACCGCAGATGCGCAAGTTGGTGCGGGCGACACTGTAAGCGATCAGCACGAGCGAACGCTGGTGGATTTTTCAGAGGTTGCGGGTACGAGCTTCACGGATGAAGAGCGTGACCTGATGAAGTCGTCCTTGTATATCGAGAACTGGCAGGTTGATCTCAACTCGTCGGCCCAGACTCCCATGAGTCAGGCAAACTCGAAGGTTCTTCTCGTTCGCGTTCGCGACGACGCGTCAAACTTCCCCGGTGAGCCTGTGCTCGGCGCACGAGTCTCTTTCCCGACGGAACCCCATAACGCTTGGGCACTCATTCGACCGCCTTTCGAGATTCAGGCGTATGAGAACCGGACCGAGCTTGATGCCAACGGCGAGCTTGTTCAGGCTGACGGCGAGGACATCGAGCGTGGTGACAAGTTTGAGGACGGCTTTGGTGTTGTCAAGAATGTTGGCGTTCTGAAGCAGGTCGGTGTTTGGGTCTATGGAGTCAATTTTCCCCATAGCCTGAGTATTGTCCTTCAGGACGAGAACAACGAGGAGCACGAGATTGTGCTCGGAGACCTGCAGTTCGACGGTTGGCGTCAGATGGTATGGGACAATCCAAACTACGTCGTGGACGTTCGCGATCGTGAGCTGTTCACGCAGCCGCTCTATCCGAACCTGCAGCCAATGATGAAGCTGGTCGGATTCCGGGTGTACCGCGATGCATTGCATCAAGGTGGGGACTTCGTGACTTATATTCGTAGCGTTGATATCGTCTACGATGAGGCGCGTCTCGAGCTTCAGGAAGCGATCGAGCATGACGACTGGTGGGGCATCTTGGAAGAGCGTGAGGCAGATCGCCGCGCCGCTGAGTTGCGCCGACTCGGTAATCGTCAGGTTCTCGAGTTCATCGAGCGTCAGCTTCAGGCTGATCCTGAAGAGACCGTTCGACCAGACCAGGACGCTGGCCAGTAGTAGAACGTAGGGGTATAAACCCCCAGAGTAGTGAGATAACTGAGAAAGGCCGCCTCGCGCGGCCTTTCGTTTTGTTCGGCTGAGAATCGTTTTGTTCGGCTGAGAATCGGTCTCCTCTCGACAGGCGGGAGGGTTCAAGCAACAGTCCAGCGATTACAATTGGAGTCTAGCGCCTGCAGTGGTCCGGAACATAAACTGATCGCTGTTCACACTTCCAACGAGGAAATCCGTCCCGAATGTGTAAATACTACCCTCGAGGGAAGCAAAGATCGTAAAGGCGTCCGTCAGCGACGCGTCCACTTCGGTTGCAATTGTCAGTGCGCCAAAGCCATGGGTGACTGTCGTGGGCTCCATAAACGTCTTGATACCTCGCTGGTAGCCAAAGTCGAGAATGAGTTGGTAAGGGATATTCTTCTGAAATACGTCGGTCCGCAAACCGTACTCGGTCAGTGAGTCTATTCGTTCACCCAGCGAGGTCTTGTACGTGTACCGTTTGCTGCGGAGATAGATCCTCGGGATTGCGTTGTAGACAAAGAACCCCAGCGACAGCTCGCTCTGCTCTTGGATGTAGTCGCCTGGCACAACGAGGCGGGCGCTCAGGCTGGTGTCTGAGCGCAGGGCGACGGTGATCAGTCCGGGCACAAAGAGTTCAACGGTTGTAGAAAGTCCCGATTGAAGAATCGTGTCGGGCGCGTTCCACAAGCCGAAAAATGGACCGAACACGAACCGGAAGAACTCATCGGTGTACTGTAACCTCGTGAAGAACTGACGACGTAGAACTGGATCATCGCGGTATGCAAAGTCCACGAAGACATCTTCCGCGAGTTCTTGCGTCCCTGATGCCCCAACGCTCCACATTAGGTCACTCGGGGGTAGGCTTGTCGCGTCAACCGCTCGGTCGCGGGCAAAGTCGAAGTTGGAGAAGTTCACGTTCAAGCTCAAATCCAGCGAGAAG
>JBMCTC010000127.1:0-8961 GCA_048624115.1 Spirochaetota bacterium | reverse complement strand
ACGGCGACGTTCACCGCCGGAGAGCACATCCACCACCGTCTCGGGCGGCGGACAGCGCAGCGCATCCATCGCGAGCTCGAGTCGGTTGTCGAGGTTCCACGCGTCCACCGCGTCGAGCTTCTCCTGTAGCGTCGCCTGCTGCTCACCGAGCTTCTCGTAGTCGGCATCGGGCTCGCCGTACGCCTCGCTGATCTTGTCGAACTGCGCGAGCAGATCGACTATCTCTTGCACGCCCTCGCTCACCACCTGCTTGACGGTCTTGCCGGCCGCAAGCTGAGGTTCCTGCTCGAGGAAGCCCACGGTGTAGCCGGGAGAGGTGGAGATGTCGCCGGTGTAGTCGCTATCGAGCCCTGCCATGATCTTGAGCAATGTCGACTTACCCGAGCCGTTGAGCCCGATAACGCCGATCTTCGCGCCGTAGAAAAAGCCAAGGGTGATATCTTTGAGCACCTGCTTCGTGCCGTGGGCACGGGAGACACGGTGCATCGAGTAGATGATTTTCTTGTCGTCAACAGTTGCGGCCATCGCAGAAGGATATCAAAATCCGTGCCCGGCGTCTGCGGGCACTCGGCGTCCGCGGGCGCCGCTACGCGATGCTCGTCTTGAAGTACTCGCGAAGCTCGCCGAGCCCGATCCCGAACTCTTCGCAGTAACGATTGATGATCGTCATCTCCTCGGGCTCCTCCTCGCCGTCGGCGTTTGCCACGGCGTAGGCAATGCTCAAGCTGCGCAGTTGCTCGCTCCGTGCCGCACGGGTGAGCGTCCACATAATCGCCTTGTCGAGATAGGAGAGCGCCGTTGGGTAGTCGAGACCCATCGCTTCGAGTTTTGACAGGAAGTCGGTTACCTTCTGTACGCCGAAATGCTCGCGAATGATCGCAGTCTCCTCGTCGCTCGGATCGTCGTCGGAGAAGCCGACCCACGCGGCGAGGGCGATTCCAGCTTCGCTAAAGGTTAGCTCGAGCGAGTCTGGAACCGGGTTCGTCTCAACCGCGACGCCTGCGGCACTCTCTTCGTTCACCGTCTCGTCGAGCTCTGGAATACCGGCGGTAAGCGCGGCCTGGGCCTCGCTCATCTCCACCTCGAGCGCCGCCGCCACGCGTGTGAGAAGCGCCATCTCCTGCTGATCGGCCCGACCGTCTGCGAGCGCAAGCGCGAGCGAAACCGCCGTGGTACGCAGCCTGAACTCAGCCGGCCCCGACTTGAGCGCCGCGACAATGGGCTCTTCGAGTCGGCGTAGGTCTGAGGGATAGGCGATGCCTGCCGCCTCGAGCTTGAACTGAAACGACTCGGCGGTCGCGTGGCGATAGTACTTACGCAGCACGACGCCTTCGGCTTCGCTTGGCTCGTCATCTGCAAACGACACGAGTGCAGCGAGACCAACCGCAGCCTCGGATGGTGTTAGGTCTATTGATGTACTCATTGAAATGCTCCGAAGTAGTCGAGCAAGAAGTAGCCACCGACCAGCACTGCGGCAACGCCGAGCACCGTGAGCAGGATCTTGATCCAGCTGTAGGGGCGCTTGCCCTGCACTTCTCCAGTGACGCCATTGATCACCACCGGATATAACTTCTTTTTGAACCTGTACTTGAGTGCGTAGATCGGAAGCACAACATACTTGAAGGTAACATCGCTATAGGCAGTGTTCATCGAGTGGATCTGCTGGGTGTCGCCGCCGATATCACGCCTAACGTCGCTTCTGATTACGGATTCCATGTCGGTCTTGGCTGTTGCGAAACCGGTCTCGAGCTCCACCGAGTATGACTCGCCGGTAAAGCCGGAAAGGTAGCTCGGCTGATAGGCGACCATCTCGTTGAGAGGAAAAGTCGATAGCTTTCGTACGACGTCATCTTCGAGCGAAGCACTCGCGGGGATGAGAATATCGTCGAAGATTCTCGATACTCGCCCACTCGCCGGATACCAGCGGGTCTTCGTCACCGTCCGCGTGACAGTTTTTCCTTCTGCGTCACGAGTTCGGATCGTCTCCTGATAGAAGATGCCTCGCATGCCGGTGTAGGAGGTCGCGGTGTTTGCATCGAACGTCCAGAACGGATAGTAGATTCCCTTAACCGGTTCACTGATCCGCGTGTACGCCTTGAGCTTGTTCGGCGCAAAGCGGCGACTCGTGATCCACGCCTTAAATTTCTTCGCCGCCGAAGCCTTATCGAGCTTGAACGGCAGAATGTACTGCGGCGAGAGCACCTGCTCTGCGGGCCCGGTAGACACCACCTGAGTGCCGCAATAGGCGCAGTCGGCGGTGGTCTCAGGCGGGGTGATCGTAACCGCCGCTCCGCAGCCGCCGCACTTCATGTTTGTCGCTTCCACGGTTCCTGTAGATAGAGTCAGGTTGGCAAGTGCCGCCTCATAGTCGAGCTCTTCGTGCACCTCGGGAGGCGCCGCGCCCTCGATCTCGTTCGTCGTCCCGCAGAACGGGCATTGGAGCGATTGAGCGCCCGGCTGGAACTCCAGGTTGCCGCCGCAGTTCTTGCAGGCAAAGACGGTTGTCTCGGTTGCTTGTTGTGTGTCTGCCATGCGTGCTCCTTAGCCTGCCGGCGGCGGGGGCGGTGGCGGCGTTGCCGACTGAAAGAGCGAGGCAAGCTCGGGAGCGTTGGCTGCCGGAACCCATCCGGCCATTCCCTGCTTCCAAACGTTCGTCTGGGGGGTGAGTTGTCCCTGGCCTGCGAGTTGCGCGAGCGCGTCAGGCGCGAATGGACCTTGCTGTTGTCCATTTGCGTACACGTACCAGCCCACAGGCGGCGGAGGCGGCGGAGCGGCCATTGCCATTCCGGGCTGAGCGCCACCGGCAGGGGTCGCAAACGCTCCGGCCATCTGATTCGCCATGTTGAGCCCCATTCCCATACCCATCGCCTGTCCTGCAATGCCGCCCGCGCCGGGATTACCCGCAGCGGCGACCATCGCGTCGGCGCGCGCCTGCCGCTCGTACATGTTCATGCGTCCGTCGTTGAACATCAGCTCGTCGCGCGTCTCTACCTTCTGCGCCGACTTCTCGGTCAGGTCGATGCTCTGAATGCTCGTATCGTCGAGCGCGATCCCGTACTGCTCGAAGAAGGCAACCTCGACCTTCTTCTTGAGAATCTCGCTGAGTTCTGACATGTGACCCGCCATGTCGTAGAAGCTCTTGCCGCTCTCGGCGATCGCCGTAATCGCCTCGGTTACAAACTTCTTGCGTAGACGATCTCTGATCTCTTCCTTTGTGAACTCGCCGTCGGTCCCGACGACGTTTTTGAGGAAGGTCGATGGTTCGATGACGTGAAAGGAGAAGTGGCCACGCGCCGTAATCTCGAGAATCCCGAACTCCGGATCTCGCATACGAAATGGAGAGGGCGTTCCCCAGCCAAACCCGGTTACAATCCGCCGGGTGAGAAAAATCACCTCGGCCTTGAACGGGCTCTCAAACCCGTACTTCCATCCCTTCAGAGTCGATAGAATCGGCAGGTTCTGCGTGGTCAGCTCGTACATGCCGGCCTCAAAGACGTCGGCAAGCTTTCCTTCGTTTACAAAGATTGCCGTCTGACCCTCGCGAACGGTGAGCTGCGCGCCGTTCTTGATCTCATTGCCGTAGCGCTCGAAGCGGTAGGCAATGGTCGAATCGTCCTCTTCGAGCCACTCGACAATGTCGATCAGCTCACCTTTCAGCTTGTCCAGTAATCCCATACGCTACTCCATGAAGGTCGTGCTCTGGTCTCCCGAGAAATGTGCAGAATAGATCTTTGTTAGATATCCCGCAGCATTGTAAATCACGATACTCGGTTAGGCAATATGGGACTCGGGCCGAAGCTCACCCTGTGACCTTCCTCGTGAGAACGCTATCGATGAATTGGTGCCCTGTTTCGCGTTAACCGAGGCGTAATGGGCGGTAGATGCCAAACAGAAAAGGCGCCGGCGTGTCGAGACGGTGGCTCCTTACTGTCCCCACGTGATGATGTCGTAGGGATCGCCCCACACGGCCCCGGTGTACTCTCCCTCACTACCGTCCGCGGTTGTCCAGATCTCCATCGTCTCGTTTATCTGCGCATCCGTCCAAATGAACGCAATGGAAATGTGCCAGTCGTAATCCGACTTGGTGCTCCGCCTCCAGGAGAAGTCGGACACACGATTCTCGTCGCCGTTAAATAGATCACTGATGCGAATGCTCCCCGTAGTACCATTCGGTTCGATCGTTCCCTCGAGTTGTTTCTCTCCGGAAGCGTACACGAGAAAGAGAAAGTTTCCCTCGCTATCCGAGATCTCGGCACGGTAGTCGAGTTCACCGCCGGAGAGGTCCCACCACCACGTGGATCCATTGGTACCCCACGAGACTTCCAGAGAGGTTCCGACATGTGTATACGTCTCGGGATCAGTCTCGCTCCAATCGGTTAGGACCGCCAGGATTTCGTCGATCCACCACATGAGATTGAGACTCTCGTGGTACGCCCTGTGTTGGGCCTCCCAGTCATCGAGGAGCTCAGCTCCGGCACTCTCTGTCGCGATGCGCCGAACGTCGAACTGAGCCAGATTGGGGGTTTGCGGTCCGTCGTCGATCGTCTCCGTTGGGTCCTCGCCGACGCCGAGACAGGCGGCGAGAACTGCGGCCATAACGAAAATGGCGAGTAGTCGCAAAGCCGTATTGAGCATTCTCATACATCCTCCGAATCTCTGAGCATTTCGGTCCGAAATATAACCTGTTTGGTCGAGATCTTCAAACCAGCAGCATCGCCGACTTCCTTGGCCGGAAGTAACACGCTACACTGAACCCATGAGATACCGAAAGCTTGGAAGCACAGGCGAAGAGGTCTCCGTCGTAGGCATGGGAACGTGGCAGTTCGGCGGTGAGTGGGGGAATGATTTCGAGCAGGGCGAGGTAAACGAGATGTTTGTCGCCGCGCGCGAGGTTGGCGTCAACCTTATCGATGCGGCGGAGTGCTTCGGCGACCATCTCTCCGAGGAGTTTATCGGCCGTGCGCTCGTAAAGAACGATCACCCGCAGGTGGTGTAGGGAGCGCTCATGGCATCACCTATTCAACCAAAAGAAGCGCCGGGCAATCGTCGCCTTGGCGCTGCGTTTATCATTTACACTGTCATGCTGATCAAGCAGATCGTGATCTGGTTCCTCTACTATCGGTCACTCGGATACTCCGACGTGACGCTTGGCATCTCGCAGGCGGTTACCCTCGTCTTGGGCATACTCTTCGTCATTATGTTCGGGCTCAACTTCTATCGTATTGGCGCCGGCGGACGCGCCCTGATCGAGGGAGTTGCGGCGATCGTTGCCGTATACATCGTCTTTTTCCTGGTCGTCGTGGTGGCGCGAACCGCGGGCGGCAGCGCGCCGCTCTTTCGGGCCGAGTACTCGCTCTGGGCATTCGCGAGCAACTGGATTCTGACCGGCGTCGCGGAAGAGCTTTTGTTTGCAGGGTTGATATTTTCACTCCTCTGCCTCTACCCCAAGGAGCACCAAACCCTAGGCCGCGAGTGGACAACGGTGTTGGCCGTAGCGGCGCTCTTTGCCCTCTGGCACGCTCCCGGATACATCGCGATTGGCCTTGGCGCAGACACCCTCTCGTGGGGCATCTTTGGCTCGCTCGGCCTCAACCTTATCTCCTGGCTCTTCTTTGGCGTTATCTATCTGGTTAGCGGCAACCTCTGGCTTACTGCATTTATCCACGGCTCGACCGACTACGCGGTCTTGCCGGCAATCGTAGACCGGCCTGCGCTTGGCGTTGTCTTTATGCTCTTGGGGGTTGTGGCAGCCTTGCTCCTTCGCCGCCTCGTTGGACACCCGGCGGCACGAGCCGATTCAGGCGTAACGACCAAACAGGCGGCGCGCCCGGTGTAGCGGCCGGCGGGTTCACAGCCTTCGACGTTGGAAAAACCATGACCTGGATCGTTGCGCATTCCGCATTTGTACTCATCTTCTCGACGCTGCTTCTCATGCCTCGCGGCGGAGCGGGCGTGGGGCTCCACCCGGCAGGACTTCTTTTGGCCGCCGAGGCGGCGATCGCGTTCTTCTGGCTCGTTGCTCGCGTCGGTGTTGCAAGGCGGGGCGTGGCAAACCTCGTGACGGGTCTTCGGACGCTCGCGGCGATTGGGATGCTCGCGTCGTTGGCCTTTCCATTTCTCGCGACAGAGTGGGCTTGGGCGCTCTTTGTTGTCGCAATCGTCGCGGCGCTCACCGACTTCGCAGACGGCCGAATTGCCCGTCGTGCCGGAAACCCAACAGCCTTTGGCGCAACCTTCGATATGGAGAGCGACGCGCTGTTGCTGCTCTCGCTCTCTCTGGTCGCGGTGCGCTTCTACGGGTTGCCGTGGTGGGTAAGCGTCGCGGGTCTCATTCGTTACGCCACGGCCGTTCCCTTCCTGGTGCTTCCCGAGTCGGCGTTTCCCCGCTGGTTCTCCCAGCTTGTAAAGAGCTCCTGTGCGATAAGCGCGGTGCTGCTCATCGTGGCGATCGTTCCGGCGGGGTTCTTCGCGCTACCGTTCTTGCCACAGCTTCGCCTCGCCGCATCGGCGACGGCAGTGGCGCTGCTCGCGGCGAGCTTCTCAATCGAGGCGGTGTTGCGGGTTCGCGCGCGAGCAGACCTCCCGCCTCGCACGCCTGGGGAGTTACGCGGCGTGCTACGGTCGGTGCTGATCTACCACGGCGTACCCTTTAGACACTTCTCGATTCGGCGATTCTATCGCCGCTTTGTCACAGAGGGGCAAACTGCCGTCGATGTCGGCGCCCATGTTGGGAACCGGGTCGCCGCGCTTCGAAGCCTCGGTGTCACAGTCGTGGCGGTTGAGCCTCAGCCGCGATTCGTCACGCTGCTTGGGAGGCTGTTCGCCGATGATCGAGGCGTCGTCATTGTCGGTGCGGCGTGCGGCGCCGAGGTATCGACCTCCCGACTGCGTGTCTCATCGGCTCACCCTACCCTCTCTACCCTCTCTGAGAGCTGGACGCACTCAATCGATGAGCACTTTCAGGATAGTGGCGTGAGGTGGGACCGTGAGCTCGAGGTGCCGACGACCACGCTCGACTCCTTAATCGAGCAGTACGGCGAACCAGCGTTTATCAAGGTTGATGTAGAGGGATTTGAACCGGAGGTGCTCGCGGGGCTCTCGAGGCCGGTTCGAGCGATATCGGTCGAGTTCCTGCCGGCGGCGATCGATCGGGCGGTGGAGAGCCTGCAAGCAATCGAGCGCCTCGGCTCCTACCGCTACAACTACTCGATGGTAGAGACGATGCGCTTTGCCTCGCCCACGTGGCTCACGGCCGCGGAGCTCGAGACGATTCTTCGGGCAATGCCCCCCAACGGGGCTTCGGGTGATATCTACGCGCTGCGGGCAGAACCGTGAAGCAAGCGTCCGTGCGCGAAGCAGCCTCGCTTCTCGCCTACTCGCTTTTCGTGGCGTTGTTCTTCAACGTCTACCGCTGGCTTCCCGACCCGGGCATCCTGACCGTACTCGCCCCACCTGTCGAAGCCCTGCTGGGGTTGGGTGCGCTCACCCTACTTGCACGTCGTGGGCCACAACCGCCTCAAACCGTCGCGATCCTCGTCATCTCGGCCTTCTGCTCGGCACTGATCCTCTTTGGGATTGGCGAGGGGTTTTACCAAGCGGTGTTTCGCCAGTCGTTCGTCCCCGCAACTGATCTTCGTTTTTTACCCGCGCTGCTCAACATGGTGTTCGAGACTCGCCTCTTTGAAGACGTGCTACTCGTGATTCTGCCGTTCGCATTGTTGATCGGCGCAGTCGCGGGTCTTCTCTTCTTGCTCTTCCGACGCCTGACCACACGACTCCGAACGGCGGGCCGATCAGCGATCCTTCTCGCCTCGAGCGTCCTCTTCGCGCTCTTCCTTGCGCAAACTGTTGTCGAGATTGCAACGCCTGCACCGCCCGCCCCGGATGACGACTCGGCTCTGCCGGTGAGCGTGCGCCTCGCCTATCAACTCATTCCGCCTCGAGTGACACCCTCGTTTAGCGAGCAGGAGCGGGCGCCTTCTGTCTACGAGCGTGAGAGCGACGAAGAGTCAGCGTTCGCGCTGCCGGGTATAGAGGATCGGGACATCCACCTCTTCGTTGTGGAGAGCTACGGCCACACGCTCTTCACGCATCCGGAGCATCGTCGCCTCATGCGGCCATACTACGAAGAGCTCGAAGCGAGGGTTCGCGCGGCGGGGTACACGGCCTACTCAAGCTTCATGGTCTCACCTGCCTTCGGTGGGCGGAGCTGGCTTGCCGACGCAACCATGCTCTCGGGCGTCTTCCTCGATTCACAGCATGAGTTCGAGCAAATGATGGGATCCGGCAGAGCCAACCTAACAAAGGAACTCGGAGAGGCGGGCTATCACCGTGTCTTGGCCGCGCCGGGAACGACCCGCGCTCGCGGAGACTGGCGACGCTTTCACGAATTCGACCAGTACTTGATTAGCGGCGATTTTTCGTACGAGGGGCCGCCGATCTCGTTTGGGAATATCCCGGACCAGTATTTGATCCATCGCGCGAATGAGCTCGCGGCGCCGGAAGCAAGCCCGCTCTTTTTGATGTACATGCTCGTCTCTACTCACGTGCCGATGAACCGAATCCCGCCCTACGTAAGCGAGGCGAGCGATCTTGGCAATGGCGCGATCTTTCACGAGCTGCCCGTTCGCACCTTCCGCAACAACTGGGTCTTTGGCGCGGAGTATCCTGAAGGCTACACGACGGGCATAGACTACACGCTCAGGTCAGTGGTCGATTTTTTGACACAGGTCGATGATTCGCCGTTGGCTGTCATTATCGGAGACCATCAGCCGCGGATTCCAGTCAGCGAATCGGACGCCACGTTCTCAGTTCCGGTGCACGTGCTTTCGAGAGACGCGTCGGTTGTCGCGCCGTTCGCGGCTTATGGCTTCCGCGAGGGCTTTGTCCCAGACGCCCAGCTTGCAGCACATGCAGGCGAGCATCGCCGTATGGATGAGTTGCGTCGAATGATTCTCGATG
>JBMCTC010000126.1:0-8963 GCA_048624115.1 Spirochaetota bacterium | reverse complement strand
CCGGCCTCGCTGATGAGCTTAGTGGCGCGCTCGAGCTCGCCACTGCCCGACGCAATTCCTGCGACCGCACTTCGAACATTCCCCGAGATCGATTGCACGGACTCCATTGATTGGGTGATTTCCGTGGCTCCCTGTTGCATCTCCTCTGAAGCAGATCGGATTTCCGTGGTGATGTTGGTCAAACGCTCCATTGCGGCGAGCATCTCGCCGGTGCCCTGGGCGAGTTCGCTCATGCTTCCGGAAATCTCCTGAAAGCTTGCGGTCACCTGAGAAACATCCGACGTAATATTGTCAAACGTCTCACCCGTCGCCTTGCTCGTTTCCATCGCTGCACCGATCCTCTCAACCGTGTCGTTCAAACCCGAAGAGATGGTCGTTGCATTCTCGGAGACCGATTCCGCCAATCGGCGAATCTCGTCTGCCACCACCGCAAAACCTTTGCCGGCCTCGCCGGCGTGTGCTGCTTCGATGGCTGCGTTCATCGCGAGCAGATTTGTCTGACTCGCGATTTGATTTATCAACTCGATAACCTCGATCATCGAGTCGGTAGACTGGCTCACCTTTCGAATGACATCCTCGAGCGACTCGACGTAGCTACCACCTTGATCAGTGACCTGTTGCAGCTTTGTCGTATTGGTCACACGCTCTTCGGTTATCCTGGCCACATTCTGAATTGACGCAGCCATCTCCTCGATCGCAGCCGAACTCTCGGTGACCGCGGAGGATTGCTCTTCGATCAAACGAGCGACGTTGATGACCGTCTGCAGAATCTCCTCGATTGCTGCGGTCGCATTCTGAATGCGCTCATCGAGCTGCGTGCTCTCGGCGTCTACCCTGCCAATCGAGTTCGCGATATCGGAAACAAGGCGTTCCCCGACGGCCGCGCTCTCGCTCAGGGCCGAGCCGACCTCCACGCTTGCCGCTGTGGTGTTCGCAAGCGCTCGGATGACCTCATGCAACTGCTGCGTCGTGTCGACCATGGCGGCGTGCACGCCGCGCTCCTTCGAACGCGCGTCCCGTGTTACCCCGAAAGCGTGACGAAGATCGCCGGATGCGAGATCCCGTGCCATCCGCTCGACTACGTCAGGTTCTGCTCCGAGTTGGCGCACGGTCCGTCGTATCACCATGAGAACGAGCACAACCGTCACGACGATCAGGGCTCCGGTGAACGCAATTGCACCGTTACGAATAAGCAACGTCTCGGCCGCCCCGCTTGAAGCAACGACATCGAGCTGCAGCCGATAGATCAACGCGCCTGAAGCGGCAATCATTCCCACGATAGGCAACAGCGCGACGAGAAAGAGGCGCGCCTTGAGAGAAGCCGAGCGCTTGATTTTCACCTCTTACGCAGCCGGATAGCCGCAGGCCTTTAGCTCGGCGCGGATCGTTTCCTCATCGGCGGGTGCCGAAGAGTCGAGATCTACGGCAACCGTTCCCGTAGAGAGATCGGGCTGCACGTTCCTGATTCCATCGACGCTCTCGAGGATGACCTTAATCTTGGACTCGCAGTGCGAGCAGTGCATCGAGGGCACGCTAAATATCAATTTTGTCTCTTTTTCTGCCATGGGATAACGCTACCCGGGTTCTCACTCGGAAGTCAAGCCAAGGGGACACAGCTAACGGCGCTCGAGCACGACGAGTACCGGCGCAAGGCCACCAACCGAGAGGCGTACACGCGTATGGTCGATGAGTTTGGTGAAGTTCTTGCGAACGTCCTCAAACGCACCCTGCTTCCGTTCCACGAGCAGTGCGATTCTTCCACCGGGTTCGAGTGCGTGAGAGGCAATGGCGAGCAAGTTCTGGTAGAGAAAGTGAAAGTCGATTCGCTTTCCGATCCGAGCGCCGTACGGTGGGTTCGTAACGATGTAGCGAAATTCCCCCGCCTTGAGATGCGGCTTGAGCTCGTTAAGGTCACGAAGACTCACGCGGGCTGCGGTAACTCCATTCGCCTCGAGGTTCGCCCTCGCCCCTTCGACTGCAGATTCATCCCGGTCGCTGCCGACAAGCGCCGGCACCGGCGCGGCAAGTAGGGCCCCCTCGAGCAGTATCGTCCCCGCACCACAGCATGGGTCGAGGAGCGAGCCGGGCGCCGCAACGTACCCAGCATGAGCGAGCATTGCCCAAGCAATCGTAGTGCGAAGCGTTATGCGCGGGTGATACGCCCACGCATAACGCCTGTCGAGTCCTTTCGACCTAATGAGCGAGTAGCCTATGACCGCGGTGCGCTCGTGAATCTCGATCACGACGCGCAGCTCGTACTCGCGCATTCGCGCCGGTGTTTGGTAGCGTTTATGATACACCGCCCCGACCTCTCGTTCGACCTCAGGGCTTTGGAAGCGATGATCACCTGCGCGATGGCAGGTTACGCGAAAGCTTGCGGCGGTTTCGAGCTCGGGAAGCGGGGTCGCTCGCGCCGCGTCGAGCAGACTCTCCAGCGTGCGTCCGTCCCAGTCGAGGGTTGCTCGGTAGATCGAAACACGATAGAGCGAATGCGACTGCATAAGCGGGCCGGACTCGAGCCACGCTTGGGGCTCGACCTCTTCTCTGACCTCGAGGCGTATCCAACCAGGAACATCAAGCGCGCGACCCTGCTGCAGCACCACCTCGAACCCTGCCTCTTCGAGTAGTCGTGCGGTCTCCTCGCAGGCGAGGCGTTCGATGCCGGGCGTGGTGACGCCGAGAATGATCATTGTCCCGATCCGGTCAGCGGCACAAAACGCACCGGTAAAAGCTCTTCGCGACGCACGCGACCGCTCTGCTCCTTCGTCACCTTGACGAGAACCTGCGCATGTTTTGGACCAACCGGCGCGATTAATCGACCTTCCGGAGCCAACTGGTCTATAAACGTCTCGGGAAGCTCCTCCCCTGCAGCGGTGACAATGACCTCATCAAAGGGCGCTTCCTCAGGCCATCCCTCGCGACCATTACCGACGCGAGTGTGCACGTTTTCGTAGCCGAGCTCGCGAAGCAGTTGTTGCGCGCGGTCGGCGAGCTGCCGAACAATCTCGACGGAAAAAACCTCACCCGCGAGCTCGGCGAGGATAGCGGTCTGATAACCGCTTCCCGTACCGATCTCGAGTACACGGTCACCGGGACGTATGTCGAGTTCCTGTGTCATGTAGGCGACGATTGTCGGCTGAGATATGGTCTGTCGATATCCGATGGCCAAGGGTCTGTTCTCGAAAGCGGAGGCGCGCTCCGACTCAGGGACGAACCGATCGCGCGGAACAGCCTCCAGTGCTTCGATCACACGCGAGCTTGTGATGCCCTCATGACGCAGAAAATCGAACTTCATCGTGTGCTCCTTCATCGCGGTGAGATACCCGCCACGCCCGCAAAACCTCGCGGGCCTCTTCATAGGTGTGCGTGTCGTTGAGCTTATCTCGAAGCTCGTCGCAACCGGGAAAACCGCTGAGATAGATCTTGTAATACTTCTTGAGAATCTCGTAGTTGCGTGTCATTGCCCAATGGGCCTGGTAGAGCTCGAGGTGCTCCTCGAGAAGCGTCACCTTCTCGGCCGGATCGAGGTCGGCGAACCGCTTGCCCTCGGACCCTCGAAAGAGATGCGGGTCGTAGAAGATGCCGCGGCCTACCATCACCCCATCGAGCTTGTACCGCTCGGCATAGGCGTCCATCTGCTCCCGCGTGGTGACGTCGCCATTTCCGAGAACGGCCGTCCTATAGCCCCCGGCGCGAGCAATATGAGCGGCACGGGCAATCTCATCCCAGTTCGAGTCGCCCTCACTCTCTTGCATTGCAATGCGGCCGTGCACGGTGAGGGCGTCAATCTCCTGCTCGAGGAGGTGCCCCACCCATTCTTCGGTCTGTACGCGACGAAAGCCGATCCGTGTCTTTACGCTTACTGGAAGCCCTCCGCTCTTCGCCGCAGCGATCAGTTCGGCGGCAAGCCCCGGTTGCTCGATCAGCGCCGAGCACGCTCCTCGCTTTCGGATCTTTCGTACAGGACACCCCATATTGATATCGATCCCGTCAAAACCGAGCCCAGCCAGCCGTACGGCTGCCCGGCTGTACTCTTCGGGGTCGTTCCCCCAGATCTGGGCAATGATAGGCTTCTCGCTCGTTGTGAACTGCAGTCGCGGCGTAAGTCCGGGCCGATCCTTCCGATCTCGAAGGACGATCTCTGCATGAATGAACTCGGTAAAGACGATGTCTGGTCGTCCCCAACGCTGCACGAGTCTTCGAAACACCGTGTCGGTTACATCCTCCATTGGCGCGAGTGCGTGGATCGGGCGCGGGAGCGTGTGCCAAATGCCGCTCATACTCCTAACCTAGCACCGGTTTCTGAGCGAGACAAGTGAGCTTGACGCAAGAGTTCATCCCGGGACTAGTAGAGGGATGCACAGCGAGGTGATAGTACGGGCATTGCAGGCGAGCATTCGTATCGGGTATCGGCGCGTGCTTGCACCGTTTTCCGCAGAGCTTGCCGCCGGAGCAACTTGGTTGATGACAGGGCCAAACGGCTCGGGCAAATCGCTCGCTGCACGACTGATCGCCGGTTTCCTCAAGCCCCACAGTGGGAGCGTCGAGTGGCCGGCTCTCGCGGAGCCCGCGCGCGATATCGAGCTTGTCTCCTTCGAGCGAGTTGAACAGATCCTCGCAGAGGAGCGTCGCCGCGATATGAGTTCGATTATGCACGGGGCAACCGACCCGGGACAAAACGTTCGTGCGTTCTTGCGCGACGGTGCATCAAGGCAAGTGCAAAAACGCATCGATGAAAACGCCCGCCGACTCAACATCTCCCACATCCTTGACCGGGGGCTGCGCATGCTTTCGACCGGCGAACTACGAAAGACCATGCTCGCCCGGGCGCTCGCGCGAGATCCGCGTCTCCTGATTATCGATGATCCATACGACGGTCTCGACGCCGCGTCACAAGAGGAACTCGCTACGGCGATCACAGAAGCAAGACGACCCGATCGAACCATCGTTGTCGTAGCAAACCGCGCTCGCGATCGAAACCCGTCGGCTACGCACGAGCTCGAGCTCGACTCGGGCCGTGTCGTCTACGCCGGGCGGCTTCGCGTCGGCGCTGCCGCGCGAAGCGATCGAGAAACGTCTCGAGAAGCCGCAAACGAACCCGGCGTAGTCATCGCTGCCCACGCTGCGTCGGCGCACACGGCTCCCGAGCGGCTACCACGCAAGGCCGAGCCGCTTGTCGCAATGCGAGACGTAAGCGTCTCCTACGGCGCCACACCCATCCTCCGCTCGGTCGACTGGCATGTGGTCGAGGGCGAGCATTGGATGCTCTACGGGCCAAACGGCTCGGGCAAATCGACGCTCCTGAGCCTCATCACGGGCGACAACCCAAAGGCGTATGGACAAGAGATCGAGCTCTTTGGGAAACGCAGGGGAAGCGGCGAGTCAGTTGCAGAGATAAAGCGCAATATCGGTTTCGTCTCAGGCGACCTACAACTCGTCTTTCCGCTGCGGACCTCAGTGTTCGATACGGTGCTTTCGGGATTCTTTGACACGATCGGCCTCTTCGATGAACCCACCGGTCTTCAAAGACGCAGAGCAGCGGCGTGGCTGCGCAGGCTCGGGCTCGAGCACAAGGCCGAGGCCAAGCTCAAGGAACTCTCATTTGGGCAGCGACGCCTTTTGCTGATCGCGAGGGCGGTCGCGAAGCAACCAAGGCTCCTCATCGCAGACGAGCCGTGCCAGGGCCTTGACGAGCGGCACGCGGCTTCGGTGTTGGCGCTTCTCGAGAAGATCGCACGCGAGAAGACCAGCACGCTCCTCTACGTCACGCACAACATAGAGGAGCGGTTGCCGTCGGTTTCGCGCATTATCCTTCTCGAGCCCGACCTCATGTACGGAAGCCGGGCGGTAACGGGCGTTCTCGAGAATCGGGCTGGTTGGGCTACTTGAGTGACTTCATCCCTTTCATCGCCTCGCGCAAGCGGGCGCCGACAATCTCTATTGGGTGCGTGCGGACTGCTCGGTTCACCTCGATGAGTTCGACGTTGTCGGTCTCATCTTCGGGGTAGGTCTTGCCGATCACCGAGGCATCGACCTTGCTCATAAAATCGGAGAGTAGAGGAACACATCGATTCGCAAAGAGATAGCAACCGTACTCCGCCGTATCGGAGATGATGCGGTTCATCTCGTAGAGCTTCTTGCGAGCGATCAAGTTCGCGATCAGCGGCACCTCGTGATGGGATTCGTAGTAGGCGGACTCTTCCTTGATTCCTGAGCGCACCATCGTCTCGAAGGCGAGCTCCACGCCTGCCTTGGTCATTGCAACCATCAGTACGGCGCGATCGAAGTACTCCTGCTCAGCGATCTCCACAGCGGCCGGCTCGGTCTTCTCGAACGCGGTCTCGCCCGTCTCCTCACGCCACTTCAATAGATTCGCGTCGTCGTTCTTCCAGTCCTCCATCATGGTCGAGGAGAACTCACCGGAGAGAATCCGGTCCATGTGCTCCACAAAAAGGGGCTCCATGATTGCCTTTAGTTCTTGCGCCATCCGGTGCGCAGCGATCTTCGCGGGGTTCGGAAGCCGGTCCATCATGTTCGTGAGACCGCCGAGCTTGAGCGCCTCGGTAATGGTTTCCCACCCAAACTGCACCAACTTCGCCGCGTAACCTGCGTCGATGCCCTCGGCCACCATCTTGTCAAAACAGAGGAGGGAACCGGCCTGAAGCATTCCGCAGAGGATCGTTTGTTCACCCATGAGGTCGGATTTGACTTCCGCAACGAAGGAGCTTGCAAGAACACCTGCCCGATCACCGCCGGTACCAACCGCATACGCCTTGGCCAACTCAAATCCATCGCCTTCAGGATCGTTTTCTTCGTGCACCGCAATAAGCGTCGGAACCCCAAAGCCCCGCTTGTACTCCTCGCGCACCTCAGACCCGGGTGCCTTCGGGGCAACCATGATCACGGTGAGGTCGTCGCGAATCTTCATGCCCTCTTCGACAACGTTGAATCCGTGCGAGTAGAGGAGCGCCGCGCCCTTCTTCATGAGTGGCATTACCGTGCTCACTACCTGCGTGTGCTGCTTGTCCGGTGTCAGGTTTGCGACGAGATCGGCCTGAGGAATGAGCTCTTCGTGGGTCCCGACTGCAAACCCGTTCTCGGTTGCATTTACGTACGATTGGCGCTTTTCTTTGATTGCTCCCTCGCGAAGCGCGTAGGAGACATCAAGCCCGCTGTCCCGAAGGTTGAGTCCTTGATTGAGGCCTTGTGCCCCACAACCGACAATGACAATCCTCTTACCCTTGAGTGCTTCGACTCCGTTGAACTCCGAGGGGTCTAAGAGCCGACACGTTCCAAGTTGTTCAATCTGCCTCCGAAACGGCAGCGTACTAAAGTAGTTCATGAGCCTCCATCCTTATATTGGCTTGCAAATTCTCGAGTAGCCTCGGCAGGTTACTGTTTCTGACTGATGCTGTCAATTTGGATCAGGTCGATCGATCCGCGCGCCGGTCTTGATAAGCTGCTGCTGGGCGTCGGAGTCCATGTCGAGCACCACCGGCTCACCTCCAGAAACCACAATGGTCGCCCGCGCCTCTTTTGGGGCAAAGAGGCGAGCAAAGAGCCCGGACGTCTCGGGTGGAAGCTCGATCGTCTCGATCTGTGAAATCGGAATAGTCAGCATGTGGTGTTCGGCATCGGCCTTGTTGACGAGCCTGCCGAACCAGCCCGGATCGGAGCCGTAGAGAATGTGGAGTGCGGCCGTGGTGCGAAGCATCGCTCCCCAGTACGGGTCAGATCCATCGGTGGGGACATAGCGCACAAGCGCTCTGCCTTCGATTGGTTCCTCAATGCCTGCAACCTGTGCTTCAAACGAACTCATGACAACCTCTGATGCCACTTTAGTCTACTACGATGCGGAATGTTCGGGAACTCATGGGTCCGTAACCCGTTCAATCGTGGCGATTACCACCTGCTTCGTGATCGGCCTTGTGATTACCTCGTCCATACCGGCAACGGCAGCGGGGTAACTGTCTGCCTTCTCAACCGCTACCCGCACGCCGAACCAGGTTGGGTTCCACCCTCGGACGAGCACTCACACCTCGCTGATCCCTCCGCGCCGAACCCCGAAAGCAGAGGTCTCTTGGTTCGAAAGCTCGCTATCCACGCTGATGTAAGGAGCATCGTGCGGGCTGTGGAAACGACAGACCTGCGAGCCTACTCCGCCTTTACGCTTCTGGCCTTCGAGCCGGACTCACCACCTGGCCGGCTTCGTTGGGACGGCTACGAGCTCAGTCACGACACCCCCTCCCCCCCGGTCGTTTCGTCGTCATTTCGAGGACCTGAGGTTACGCGAGGGCGGATCGAGCTCTATCATGCCACCGTCGGTCGTAATCCCACTCAGGAAGAACTGCGCGACTACCACGAAAGCCATGCGCCCCAAAAGGGGCCCTACTCGGTTTGCGTACATCGCGATGATGGTGGCACTGTTAGCTTGACGGAAGTCGTTGTAAATGCCCAATCGGTCGAGATGCGCTACACACCCGGCCCACCGTGCGAGGAGGGAGCGCTTGCTGCCCTCATCATTGATCGTAGCTCGCGAGAAGCGAACCCGTGATTCGAGTCCAAATTCTTGCTATACTGAAGCAGAAGTGAAAAAGCCGCCGTATACACCTACGGAGGGCTGCTCATGAGTGAAGCAATGGAGTTATCGGATCGTCAACTCGACCAAGTCGGCGGCTACGTCAAACAGAACCTCGAAAGCTGGATGCGGGACGTGTACTCTCGAAGTGCGCTGCCGACAGATCCGGTTCTTCTCGAACGCATTGTTCGAGTAGAGGACGAGCTCAAGAGCCAACGCGAGCTTATGCAGCAAGGCTTTGCCTACATGGAGAAACGCTTTGACCAGGCCCGCGAGGACACGCGCGCCCGCTTTGAACAGGCCGACCGCCGATTCGATGAGATGCGCGCGGATGCAAACGCCCGGTTTGAGGAGCTAATTGCGAACACAAATGCCCGGTTCGAGG
>JBMCTC010000125.1:0-9007 GCA_048624115.1 Spirochaetota bacterium | reverse complement strand
GGAATGGTCGGGTTCGAGGTGATTCATGATCACGTAGTCAATGTCGTCAATCTTGATCTGCATCTCGTCGAGTTGCTCATAGAGCGTCTCGGGAACGCCGTCCCAGTCACACACCCCATCTACGATCGCTGCCTTCTCGCCCTTTACGATGTAGGAGTTCATCGAGACGCCGTTCGGGATTGGCCAAATGCTTTCAAAGAGGATTTCATCAACATTTGCCGAAAGCCGGAAAATGCCGTCAATCACCTGTGTTGTTTTCATCAAAAACCATCCTTCTTTATCGATATAAAAATAACCGAATTACTCAGGTATTTCAAGGCTGAGCGCTCGGCAGCTTTTGAGGCGTTACACATCGTCGCGGCTGCGACGCGTGAGCTCGCGATCGAGCGCGTTCGCAAACGCGAAGACCTGTTTCTTACCAAACTTTTTGCCACGCTCAGGCATTACGCCCGCCTCGCGAAACTCGGCGGCGGCGTTGCGAATGCTCAACCGCTCCGCGATGTTCTCTTCGCTCCACACATCGCCACGATCATTCAACACCACGGCGCCCTTCTCGACGAGCCTCGCAGCAAGCGGCACGTCGCGGGTAATCGCAACGTCTCCCTGCTCGACGATCTCCACAAGGCGCTCATCCGCGTCTGGTACCACCTCGGCGGTCACAAGCGGGCTCGCAGGCAGCGGGATCTTGCGGTTTGCCGCAAAGATTGTCTCGAGGTCATTTCGCTCAGCGGCCTTTATGACGATCTCCCGCACCCTTACGTTCATACTATCAGCATCAACCAAGATGCGCATTAGGGTGTCCGTGCTACAAAAAAGACGCCACTTCCTGTGAGCCTGACTTCGTCGGTGGAAGCCTCTGCGAATGCGCTCTCTCCCGGCCGCAGGCGCGTCTTTGTCGAACCGGCAAGTGCCTCACCGCTGCCCTGATGACAGAGGATAATCTGTGGCACCCCGCCGGTGATCGTCGCCTCACCAGAATCGATCTCGACCCGGTGGAGCTCGAACTCCGCAAACGGTGTCGGAAACGCCTCGGCGTTTACTCCACGTCCGGCGATTTTCTGCGATGGTTGAGCAACAACCGGCTCGGGTCGGTCCGGGCGAAACCTACCGACCTTCATGAGTTCCGCCACGTCGATGTGCTTGACGGTCATGCCGCCCCGGAGCACGTTGTCCGAGTTCGCCATGAGTTCGGCCCCGACTCCGTGCAGATAGGCGTGCAAGATGCCCGCGGGTTGAAAAATCGCCTCTCCAGGGAGAAGCGAGAATACGTGCAGAATGAGCGGAGAGATGATGCCGATGTCGCCGGGATGGACTTCGGCAATCCGAAGCACCCAGTAGTAACGAGCCAGCGGATGATTGGCCTCAGGAAGCCCGTCGCCAGCGTTGCCCTGCCACCGAGATGTCGCGCGGGCGATCGCTGCCGCAACGAGGTTTCGCCGTTCGTCCTCTGATAGCGTCAAGAGCGTCGCAAAGAATGTCGCGATATCGTCATCTGATTCGGGCAGTTGCAGGGAAATATCGGAAGAGGTGAACTCGTGCCCGGTTAGCTCTGCTCGTATCTCCTCTGCAGCGCGAAATCCTCGCAAACCCCAAAAGGGCGTGAGCGCGCAGATGAGCTCCGGCTTGTGATTGTCGTCGCGATAGTTTCGATTCGGGGCGTCGATCGCAGGCCCGTCACGCTCCTCGCGAGCAAATCCAGCCTCTGCCTGCTGCTTGCTCGGATGGACCTGAATGGAAAGCGGCTCGCCGGCACACAGAACCTTGAACAAAAACGGTAAACGCGGTCCAAACTGTTCGGCGGCTCTACCGAGAACCCCCTCTGGGTCGTTCCCGATGTGATCGGTCAGTGGGACGGCCAAGAAATCCTCGCCGCCTTGCCCGATGAGCAACCGCGAAGGTGCCTTTGGATGGCCACCCATCCAGAGCTCGGCCTGGGGCTCGCCCTCGGGGTTTTCAAAGCCGTAGAGTTCTGCAAGAGCGCTCCTTGACCCCCAGGCGTACGCCTGTACCTCGTTCTCCATCTTGTAGAGCATGTACCTGATCATACGAATGGCGCCATTTCCGGTCAATTCCGCGCGTCGTTCGCGAAGCGCGGTCCGTGACACATCAGCGCGATCTGTGCTACCGTTCGCTCAATCATGAAGGATAGAGATACTCCGGACAGCCGCGACCGGATCGCCGAGCGCCTTGCTGCAGTTGGTCTGCCTGCACAGAGCGCCGACCGGTATCGAGAACTCGTCGAACGCTTTGCCCGAGAGATCGAACCGGCCGAACCCCGCGAGTTGCTACTGGCAAGCGCGCCGGGACGAACCGAGCTCTCAGGCAACCATACCGATCACAACCTCGGTCGTGTGCTCGCAGCAAGTGTGAACCTCGACAGCATCGCGGTCTGCCGCCGACGGGACGATGCGCGAATTGTCGTTCGAAGCCAGGGCTTTGAGCCCGTAGAGGTCGAGCTCCCAGACCCAACGCCGGTCCGCGATGAAGAGGGCACGAGCAGCGCACTAGTCCGGGGTGTTGTCGAGGGGTTCGTGCGCCACGGCCGTGCGGTCGGCGGATTCGAGGCGGTGGCGAGTTCACGAGTGCTCTCAGGCTCAGGCTTGAGCTCCTCGGCGAGCTTCGAGGTAATGATCGGTGCCCTCCTCAACACGCTCTACAACGACGGCGCGGTCTCCGCAACCGAGCTCGCGCAGATTGGCAAATACGCAGAGAACGTTCACTTTGGCAAGCCGAGCGGACTCATGGATCAAGTCGCCTGTGCGACCGGTGGTGCAGTCGCAATCGACTTCAAGGATCAACAATCTCCGGACATCACCGCCGTCCCGCTCTCCTTCGCAGAGCACGGCTACTCACTCGCGGTGGTAGACACCGGCGGAAGCCATGCCGACCTGACCGACGAGTATGCAGGCATCACCACGGAGATGAAGGCGGTGGCAAATGAGCTTGGCGGAAGCGTTCTCGCGGAGGTAGACGAGGCGGAGTTGTTTGCGCACATTGCAGCCCTGCGATCGTCGGTTGGCGACCGGGCGGTGAGCCGGGCCATTCACTTTTTCGAAGAGAACCGACGGGTGACCGAGATGGTCGACGCAATACGTCGCGAGGATCTCTCAACCTACCTCAGGCTTATGACCGCCTCGGGACACAGCTCGGGGCTCTTCCTCCAAAACTGCGCTCCAACGGGATCGGCCCATGAACAGGCAGTCGTAACGGCCCTTGCCCTCTGCGAGCGTACATTCCGTGAGGTTGGTCTGACCACCGGAGTAACCGCCGCATGTCGCGTGCACGGCGGTGGGTTTGCCGGCACGATCCAGCTACTCGTGCCTACCGACAGCCTCGACGAGATCTCATCGCGCCTTGCCTCCTATCCCGGCAGCGAGGCGGTGACCGACTTGAGCATTCGAAACGTGGGCGCGATCGCGTTCCCGCTACACTAAGGATTACAAGGAGAAGACCGTGAGCAAATCACCACTACAGCAAGCCCGATACCAGTACAAGCCAAAGCTTCCAAAAGCGCTTCAGGGTGCGATTGGTTCGGCAAAACTCGAGTTTGGCGATGCGACCGAGAGTGTCGACAATCAGTCCGACCTCAAGCAACTGTTCAAAAACACATACGGAAAGCCGGTTGCTACCCTCGTTCCCGACGCCACGGGCGAAAAGCCCACCTCCGATGCACTGACGGTTGGCGTTGTGCTCTCAGGAGGTCAAGCTCCCGGCGGCCATAACGTCATTGCGGGGCTCTTTGACGCACTCAAGGCACTCAACCCCGAGGCAAAGGTCTTTGGATTCTTGAAAGGTCCCGGCGGAATCCTCGACGACAAGGCAATCGAGCTCACCCCGAGCTTTGTCGATGAATACCGAAACACCGGTGGCTTTGACATGATCGGGTCGGGTCGAACGAAGATCGAGAGCGACGAGCAATTCCAAAGGGCGCTCGAGGTAGCGAAGCAGCGCGAACTCGACGCCATCGTCGTGATTGGGGGTGACGACTCGAACACGAATGCCGCGCTCTTGGCCGAGTACTTCGTGGAGCACAACGCCGACACGCGTGTCATCGGCGTCCCGAAGACCATTGACGGCGACCTCAAGAACGAGAGCATCGAAGTCTCTTTTGGCTTTGACACCGCGACAAAAGTCTACTCGGAGCTTATTGGAAACATCGAGCGTGACGCCGCGAGCGCTCGAAAGTACTGGCACTTCATAAAACTGATGGGTCGAAGCGCGAGCCACATCGCGCTGGAGTGCGCCCTGCAAACACAGCCGAACGTTTGCATTATCAGCGAAGAGGTTGCCGAAAAGCGTCAGACGCTCGGCGACATTGTCGAGGCAATTGTCGAGGTCGTAAAGGCACGCAGCGAGAACGGCGAGGACTTTGGCGTGGTCCTTGTTCCGGAGGGACTGATCGAGTTTGTGCCCGAGATGCGTGCGCTTATCAGCGAGCTCAACAAGCTACTCGGTACCAATCAGGCCTACTTCTCGACCTTGAACACCTTCGAGGATCAGTCGGAGTGGGTGAACAAGAGCCTGAGTAGAGATAGCTCCTACGTCTTTAGTAGTTTGCCGACGGCAATCCAGCGGCAGCTGCTCATGGACCGCGACCCGCACGGTAACGTCCAGGTGTCCCGCATCGAGACCGAGATGTTGCTTGTCGAAATGGTCTCTGATCGGCTCGCCGAACTCAAGAGCCGAGGTGAGTTCGAGGGCAAGTTCAACGCATTGACTCACTTCTTTGGATACGAGGGGCGGTGCGCCTTCCCCTCAAACTTTGACACCGACTACTGTTACAGCCTCGGGCGCACAGCATCGCTCTTGATCGCGGGTGGACTGACCGGCTATCTGGCATCGGTACGAAATCTCAGCAAACCGGCAGAATCGTGGTCGGCCGGCGGCATTCCGCTCACCATGATGATGAACATGGAGGAGCGACACGGGAAGATGAAACCCGTGATCAGAAAGGCGCTCGTCGAACTCGACGGAGCCCCGTTCAAGCGATTCGCTGCCCACCGTGATCAGTGGGCGCTGAAGACTTCGTTCCTCTTCCCAGGTGCTATCCAGTACTACGGCCCGGCCGAGGTCTGCGACCAGCCGAGCATTACCCTTCGTCTCGAGCGTGAGGGCAACGCGTAACGCACGCGCTACAAGGCTCCGTTCGTCGCGAGCAAGCGGCGACGGAGCTCTCGAATTGCTGGAACAAACCGGTCGATCCGTTCCCGCTCCTGCGCTCGACGAGCGATGGGAGCTTCCGCTAAGTGTCGTTCGATAATCATCTGTGTGTAGGCCAGATGTTCCTGGACTGCGAAGTGATACTCTTCCGAACTTGAAAACTGCCCGGCATCTTCGTTGGTTCCCGGCTGGTCGTTGTACAAGAGATCCCTGGCAACTCGCTCACATCCTAAGATCATATCTTCGTGGTTCATATGACTCCCTGGCCGTACCCGGCCAGACAGATAAGCAAACCACGTGCCAAGCTCATATGGCGCTGTAAATCATTCTGCAGGAGAGAGTTATGCTCTCGGATCAGAGCACCCCACTACCGCCCGCCTATTCAGACTGGGCAGCCTGTTCAGTTTGCATCAAAAAGTGCCTCACAGCGCGGCACGGAGAAGCGCTTCTCGCTCGGCTTGTTCAAACAGATAGGGATTGTTCTTGTTCGAACCGTGTGCCGCTATCTCGGTAACGAGATCCTCGGTAAGCGAGTAGTGCGAGAGCGAGGGAATCTCGGCAACGCGAACGTACTCCTCGATCCGTGCGATCAGGAGCGCGTGCTTCTCCTCGAGTGATCCGCCACTTCTCCCGGTAAGCGCCTGTGCGGCGGCTGCGTACTTACCGAGCGCACCTAACGCATCGCGGCGGCGGGTGAGCGCCGCGATTGTCTGCTTAACGGTTGGCCCGAGTAGTCGAGCACAGAATGCGCCGTGTGGGACCGGCGCGAGTGCTCCGGCTACGCCGGCCAACCCGTGGACGGTGCCGAGCCCGGCGTTGGCCAGACACACGCCGGAGAGGTAGGCGGCAAACGCCATTCCGGCCCGTGCGTCCACATCGGTGGTTCCGCGCTCGACGGCACGGAGGAAGCTCCTACCGAGATGTTCGAGACCGGTGAGCGCGAGCGAATCGGTATAGGGGTTTGCCTTCGTCGAGACGTACGCCTCGAGAAGCTGCGTCAGGGCGTCGAGTCCGCTTGCCCCCGTCACCGATGCAGGACAGCCGAGTGCCAGCTGAGGATCGATGATCGCGACGTCGGGAACGTACCGATGGTGACGAAGCGACTTCTTGAACCCATCCGGGCCGCGGCGGGCCAAGACCGCGTTCTTTGTAGCCTCTGCCCCGGTGCCGGCCGTGGTCGGCACGGCAATAAAAGGAACCTTCGTCCCGGTCGGTTCCTTACTCCCAACTCCCTCGAGGTAGTCTGCAATACTCCCCTGCATGACAATCGCGGCGCTGAGCGCCTTTCCGGTATCGACAGCACTCCCGCCTCCAATCGCAACAACGACGTCGGGGGCTTCAGGCAGACTCGCGGCAATCGCGTCCACAATGTCCGGGGATGGTTCGGAGACTTCGCCGTCGGACCTCGTGACGGCGTCGGCAAGCGCTCGCAACTCATCGACCTCTCGAAGAAACGCGACGGGCTCTTCGGCCGGCGGGCAATCCCACCGATAGAACAAAGCGGCGACGCCCGACTCCCCGAGGTGCGCGCTCAATCCGGCTGCAAACTCCGCGTCGCGAAGCAGCGAACGACCCACGACAATCGCGGCGGTGTGGCCACCGCGCGAGCGAATGCTCAGCCCGAGCTGTGTGATACTCTCGGTGCCGAAGACGAGGTGGGGCGTCGGCGCGATGGTAAACGATTGCATCATCACAAGGTAGCAAAACGAATAGAGATTGTGCAGCTATTGTACGACGACAATAACGCAAATCCTGCCAGTACAGTACATTAACGAACTTCTAACGCGCGTCATCGCCGGTGCAAGCGGGTTTTTCCTTGTGCTCGTAGCAGAGTCATATTACGATGGTTGTTGCACACCTTAGAAATCTTTATCGGAGGAGGATAAGATGAAAAGATTTGCTATTCTGGTTTCGATTCTGCTCCTGGTCTTTGCACCAGCAGCGCTCATCGCTCAGGATCGCGTCATTAACGACAGCTTCCGGAACCTGGGTGAATGGGACCCGGGAGTAGGCGGCTGGCAGGTTCGTAACGGCTCACTCGTTCAGGGTGACCCCGCACAGAAACTCGCCCGCATCGACCGCGCTGTTCCCCAGCAGGGAGAGATCGAGATTGCATTCGACGTCCGATACGAGGGCGGCGGAATCGCAGACGAGCGAGCGCGCGAGTACCACGGCGGCTTTGGGATCCACCTCGGAGTAGAGGGCGAACCTGAAGACGTAAGCTGGGGTGCCGGCGACTCCTACCTACTCTGGCTGAACCTGGACACCCGACGCGACACCCGCGTAAATCGTTCCGAGCACCTCGGCATTCGTGCTCAGGTGTATCGAAGTGAGACGGACAGCTTGATGAACCTCACACCGCTCAACATAGACATCCAGGAATAGCTGGCCAATATTGGCGTTCAGTTCAACGTTGACTCACTCACGCCGTATCTCCAAGACGAAGTCCGAATGCGCATACGCGTCAACTACGATACCGGAGAGATCATGGTGAACGATCCCTCGGCACCCTCGACCTGGTTCACCTTTACGCTCGAGCCGGATGTGCTCGAGGGTCGCTACATCAGCCTCAGGTCGAACAGCCTGAGCCTGAGTTTCAACGACTTCAGCGTGACTCGACTCTAAACGGTCGTTAGACCACGAGAAAAGTCGCTACAATGGGTTGTCCGCAGCGCGGGCAACCCTTTTCTTTTTAGTGAGGAACATCATGCAAACAACCATCCCCAAAGTACTTCATGAAATCGCGTCTCAATATGGAGACTACCCCGCCCAACTCTCGAAGGACGCAAATGGCGTCTTTTCTCCTACGACCTACTCACAACTGGTCACTCTGGTTGAACGCTTTGCCGCCGGCCTCAAGAGTATCGGCGTCTCTCGTCGCGACCACGTCGGCCTCGTCTCGGAGAACCGAGCAGAGTGGTTTATCACCGATCTTGCCGTGCTCTCGCTTGGCGCGGCAGATGTTCCTCGCGGAAACGACACCGTAGAACGAGAAGTCGCCTACATCCTCGGCTTCGCGGATTGCAAGATCGTCTGCGCAGAAGACGCCGCCCAAGTCCGGAAGATCCTCAAAGTGCGCGATCAGCTCAAAGGGCTCAAGAAGCTCGTTGTCTTTGCACCCGGCGACGATCTCTCTGCACTAAAGAAAGAGGCCGGTTCAATCGAGCTTCTGACGACCGACGACGTCTACGAGGCGGGCGACGCGTTGCTCGCCGAGAACCCAGGCGCCGTGGCCGATGAGCGCGAGCAAGGCGAAGGCGACGACGTTGCCACGCTCATCTTTACCTCTGGTACGACAGGTACACCAAAAGGTGTAATGCTCACGCACGGAAACTTCCTGCACCAGGTCAAGCACGTCCCGGATTTGATTGACGTCGGAGCCGGCGACATCTGGCTGTGTGTACTGCCGGTCTGGCACAGCTTCGAGCGGATTATGCAGTACGTCTCGCTTGGCGCGGCATCTGCCCTTGCCTACTCGAAGCCAATTGGCCGGATCCTCCTCGAGGACTTTCAGAAGGTCAGGCCTACCTGGATGGCTTCGGTCCCGAGAATATGGGAGGCAATTCAAGCCGGCATCTATCGAAACGTAAAGACGCAGAGCGCGGTCAAGCAGGGGCTGTTTAGCTTCTTTGTTAGCGTTGGCAGCACCCACGCCCACTTCAACAATATGCTGAAGGGGCGACTCCCCCGCTTCGAGAAACGCAATCGGGTGTTGGACGCGATTGTCGCGTTCGTTCCCTGGTTGCTGCTCCTGCCGTTGCGTGGGCTCGGGAACCTGCTCGTCTTTGGGAAGATCAAACAGAAACTTGGGGGCCGCTTTGTCGCAGGCATCTCCGGGGGTGGTGCG
>JBMCTC010000124.1:0-9016 GCA_048624115.1 Spirochaetota bacterium | reverse complement strand
ATCCACTCGGATTTGAGTCCACCGTCACCTCTGGAATTGTGAGTGCGGTTGGAAGGCGTCCATCGAGCCAGAGTAGCATCTCGCAGCTCACCGACTACATTCAGACCGACGCTGCGATTAACCAGGGTAACTCTGGAGGCGCGCTCGTGAATCTCGTAGGGGAGGTCGTGGGGATCAATACCTGGATTGCAAGCCGCAGCGGAGGGAGCATCGGGCTCGGGTTTGCGATTCCGATCAACAACGCCAAGGAGTCGATGGAAGAGCTCATCACACTTGGCAGCGTGCAGGACGGGTGGCTTGGCATCCTCGGCGGACCGATGGTCGACGAAGCGATGGCCGAAAGTCTCGGACTCGACGAGATGCGTGGAGCACTCATTGCGAGCGTCTTCGAAGAGTCGCCGGCTCACCAGGCGGGGCTCTTGCCGGGTGACGTTATCGTTCGGATCGATCGAACGGAGATCGACAATTTTGAGGAGCTGGCACTAGTCATCGCCGACATCGAGCCGGGCACAACGGTACCGTTTCGAGTGGCGAGAGGCAGCCGAACCCTGACGGTGCGGGTGACCCTCTCGCTTCGGAACGACGAGTCGGTAGCCTCACACGCACCGTGGCCAGGCATGGTGGTTATGCCGCTCGACGAGGGCGTGCGCGACAGCCTCGGCCTTCGCGGCGAGCCTGGGCAGGTGGTTGTTGGAGCCGTCGAATCGATGAGTGACGCGGCGCAAGCGGGCATTCGCCCCCGCGATGTGATTCGCGAGGTAAACGGTAGAGAGGTGCGATCGCTCGAGGAGCTTTTCCAGGCGATCAACAGGCAGGGCGATAGGGAGTTGGTGTTCCTCATCAGTCGAATGGGACGCGAACTCCTTATCGGGCTTGTCCGATAAGAATACTCCTCTCCTTCTTGGCAGTCCTGCGGTCGTTGGCCCAGGGCTGCCTTTTTTTGTAGATTCTGCCGCGATGGTCGTGACCAGGAGCCTTCCACCAATCGAGCGATCCCTGCCTCTTCTTGCGCCGCGGTTCCACGATCGCCCGGCGCCCGTCCCCCCGCTGAGCATTGCTCCGATGATGGAGAAGACCGACCGGCACTATCGTTACTTCATTCGCCAGATCAGCCGTCACATTTTGCTCTACACCGAGATGATCACCACCGGGGCAATTGCCCACGGCCATCGCGACTATCTGCTCGCCTTCGAACCAATCGAGCACCCGATCTCGCTACAACTCGGCGGCGACGACCCGGAAGAGCTCTACCAAGCGATCCGAATCGCGTCCGACTACGGCTACGACGAGTACAATATCAACATCGGGTGTCCGAGCGATCGTGTGCAGAACGCCAACTTTGGCGCATGCCTCATGGCTGATCCACCGCGGGTTCGCGAACTCGTTGCCGCGATGAAGGCCGCAACCGAGCAACCGGTCACCGTGAAACATCGTATCGGAATCGATGGCCGTGAGAGCTACGAAGAACTTCGCGAGTTTGTCGCCGTCGTGAACGAACAGCGTCCCGATCGCTTCACCGTGCACGCTCGCATTGCCATCCTCGGCGGCCTCTCCCCCAAAGAGAATCGCAACATTCCACCCATCCGCTACGAAGACGTCTACCGGCTCAAGCGTGAACTGCCCGAACTTCGTATTGAGATTAACGGTCACATCAAAACCCCCGACGAGATCGCTCACCACCTGCAGTACGTAGACGGTGTGATGATCGGTCGGGCTGCCTATGACGATCCTTGGATGCTTGCGAGCGTCGACGAACGCTTTTTTCGCGCCAAGGCTGACGACCCACGACTTTTCGAGGCCCGGGGCGTTTCCGGTGCCGTGTTCGAACCGCCGACACGCGCCCGCGTCATCGAGACCATGCGCGAGTACATCGATCGATGGGCCGCGGCCGGCTGGCCCGATCGCAACATCCTTCGTCACATGCTCGGGCTCTTTGGCGGGGTTCCTGGGACGCGCAAGTTCAAGCAGCGGCTGAGTGTGCCCATTGCCATGGGAACCGGGGCGCGGGCGCTCGCAGAGGCGGCGGCGCACATTCCCGACGAGTTCTTGCATGCCCGACCGGAGTGAACCGGCGCCTCGCGCCGAGCAAGGGTGCCTGTATTCCTTTCTCGCTCATTTCGAGGCAGGGGAGGTACTCGACGCCGCGTGCGGTGGCGGCGAGTTCACCGAGCTCTTGGTGAACCACCTCAACGGCTTCCATCGTCTTATTGGCGTCGATCCTGATAAGGACAGCCTCGATGAGGCACGGCTCCTCTTCGACGACCGTCGCATTCGGTTTGCACGCAACTCGATCGAAGAGCTCACCTACGCGTCGGGCCGCTTCGCACTCGTCACGGTCTCAAACGCGCTCCACCATCTCGAGAGGCCGCTCGATGCGTTGCGCCGGCTCTGGGAGCTTGTCGCGCCCGGCGGCGCCCTCTTGCTGCACGAGATGATCGCGGACGAGCTCGATGCGGCAGAAATCAACTATCGTGATCTGCATCACCTCAAGGCCGCCATCGACCGGCAGCTTGGTTCGGTCCACAACTCGACCTACACGCACGATGATCTGCGCCGGCTTGTGTCCGAGGCGGCGACTGCTCTACAGCCGGGCAGGCCGGCGCCGCAGCTGCTCCTTGACTGCGTTGAGGCGTCGGCGCCGGAGGGAGACGAGAGTGTCACGGCGCGGCTCGAGTTTATCGAGGAGTACGTCTCGCGGGTTCGCGATCGCTCTGCTCGTGAACGGTTCGATAAGAATCTTGCCCGGCTTCACCAACGCGTTTTGGTCGATGGTTTGCAGGTTCCGCGGCGTGCGGTCATCGCTCTCGGTCGATCTCGCGAACCGTCCGAATGAGGACAACCACGACAAACGCCGCAAGCAGCATCACCGCGATAAGGCGCAGCTCGATCGCCACGTTCGCCCCGATCAGCACCATCAACGCGGAGGCGCCCGCAACAAAGGCGAGGTGTACGAGACGGCGGCGAATCGTCCGTGCCTGCAGATGAAGGGGACTCTCATGCGGAAACCGCGCCGCGAGGCGGTCGAGGTCTACCGCAGCCACGAGTGCGACCATCCCGAACCAGGAGATCCAAACCCGTCGCTCGGCAAAACGCCAGAGGAGCGCGGTGCCCAGAACGACTACAGCCAGAAAGAGGAATCTGCTGAGTCTCTTGTTCTCGCTCCGCCTCACAAAGATCCAGAGCACCGTCGCGACGAGCGCGAGTGCCCCAACAAGCCAGGCCTGTGCAAGAATCGTGAGCAATATCGCGGTGGCGCCGGTGGTCGCAACAGCTGCATCGCGACCTACCGCGGTACGACGGGCAAGCACGCTCATCGGCTCCTCCTCCGCCACGCGGCCTGAACCATGCCGAGCGAACGGCCCACGGCACTCTCGAGTGGTTCCGCGGTGTTCCAGTCAATCACCGCCGCACCCGCGCTTCGAAGGCGTTGGAGCCGCACGCGACGCTCGAGCGTGACAATGAGGTTTGACGCCCGCCCGTAGTCATCGGTCTCATCGGCGAACTCGTACGAGGTCGGATCGGGTGAGACAATGAGGATCGCGTGACCGTGTGAGAGTAGTGAGCGAATGCTTCGCGCGTCGCCGTCGGCGAGCGGCGAGATGATAATGACCTGGCTTCCCTGCGGAAAGAGGCGCGGCGGGACGTTGTCGAGTTCGGTAAAGACGTGACTCGTACCGGTCATCGAGCGCGCGATACGCGTCAGGATGCGGTGTTTCTGCGCACGACCAAAGCCCGGCGCGATCCAGTCGATCATGAGACCGTATCCGAGGTAGCCGACGCGGTTGCCCGCGTTCAAGACCGTATCGGCAAGGCTCGCCGCGGCGCTGGTGGCCGCCTCGAAGAGGGCGCCCGTCTCGTCGGCACGGTAGGCGCCCTCGCGGCAGTCGAGCATAATCGCGACGTCTGCCACGCGCTCTTGCTGAAACTCGTTTACGTAGACTCGGTCGCCGGCGCGCGCTGTTGCTCGCCAGTTGATGTGTTTTACTCGAGCCGAGTCGGCTGTCTCGCGGACGTCAAAAAACTCCGTGCCCTCCCCACCGGTCCGGGCAGGGTTGGTTCCCGCATAGACCAGGGTTCGCCGTGGGGCTATTGGTATTCTCGCAAGCGAACGATGGTGCGGCAGCGTGATGAGCTCACGCGGGCAGGCGAACTCGTATCGGTAGGCGCGGGTCGGGAAGTCACCTGCGACTTCCGCGACGATATGCGTGAATGAGTAGGAGCCGCGTGGCGCCACGACCTCGTAGCGGATCGTCGCGCTCTCACCCTCGGGGAGCACGAGCTGCGCGGTACTCGTGCCTTCTACCTGGACAAGGAGGAGCGGCACAATGTCTCGAATGAGGAGCTCCGAAATCTGTGCTCCATGATTCGTGATGGTAACCTCGACCGTCACGCGCTGCCCGGGTACCACGCGAGTAGCACTCAGCGCTCTGGTGACCGTGAGCTCCGGCGCGTCGGGGCGGTGAAACTGCGCGCCGATGAGGTAGAGCACGATTGGCGATGCAACGAGCAGCATGGGCCCCGAGAGCGAGAAGAGCCCAAGGGCGATGCCAACGGTCGCGACCGCCAGAAGTGCCGGGAGTTGCTGCTTCACGGCGAGTCGATTACCGGTACTCGGACGGACGCAATCACCGAATCAATAACCTCGGTGGTGACGTTCTCGCGCATCCAAAACTCAGGCGATAGTGCGATGCGATGGCCGAGCGCCGGTCCGGCGGCAGCCTTGATGTCGTCGGGAATCACGAAGGTTCGTCCATCGATGGCCGCGGCGGCTCGTGCAAGCTTCATAATCGCAAGCGATCCCCGCGGGCTCGCCCCGACGTTGATACTCGTGTGAGTCCGTGTTTTTCGGACCAGTGAGACGATGTACGCCTCGAGATCCTCGTGAACAAAGACTTCCTCTACGAGTTCCTTCATTGCGAGCACCTCTTCGATCGAGGTGACCGGGTCGATTTGCACCTGGTCCTCTTTGCGCTCACGACGTCGATGGAGAATCTCCTGCTCTGCACGCGCGTCGGGATACCCGATCGAAAGCTTCGCGAGGAAGCGGTCAAGCTGTGCCTCGGGGAGCGGAAAGGTGCCCTCGTACTCGATTGGGTTCTGAGTAGCGAGAACGACAAACGGCTCGGGAAGCGGCAGGGTGGTACCGTCGAGGGTGACGTGGCCCTCCTGCATCGCCTCGAGCAGCGCCGACTGCGTTTTTGGCGAGGCTCTATTGAGCTCGTCTGCCAGCAAGATGTTTGTGAAAATCGGCCCTTTTTGCAGCTCGAATGCCTGTTTGTCTCGATTAAAGATGTAGCCGCCGGTGATGTCGGCTGGTAACAGGTCGGGTGTGAACTGAATGCGTTTGAAGTCGAGCTTCATCGACCGCGCGAGGGAGTGTGCAAGAAGCGTTTTTCCCAGACCCGGGTAGTCCTCGAAGAGAATGTGACCGCCGGCGAGAACCGTGCCGATCACACGGGTTACTACCTCAGACTTGCCGATGATCGCACGTTCGACCGACTCCCGGACGCGTTGCGCAAAGGCTTTCACCTGAACAACTTGATTCTGATCCATCTACTCCTCCGTTCGCTTTTGGACTTCTTGAACTGCTATCTGACACACCGGCGGGAGGGCGCGTGCCGAGGGCGGAACCGGTTCCTGAGGGCTCGGTGGATCGCTTCTGTCACCGAGGTGATAGGCGAGTGCGAGTTCGAGTTCTGTTCCCGCCGCGTTTTCCATGAGAAGGCGACATCGATCGACCGAGTAGGGGCCGTACCCGTTCGCCTCGAGCAGGAGCCCAATGCAGAGTCGTTCGAGCTCCTCGCGAGTCTGTCCATCGCTCTTGGCAAATGCGATCGTGTCGGCATACCGACTCCGTCTTACGCGTTTCCGCACTCGACCGCGCCGCGGCCGCGAGCCCTTGGTTATGCGAAGTGCAAGGCGCCCAAGCATGAAAACGAGAACCAGCGTGAGTGGATACCAGGAGACACCCTGCGGGAGCGAGCGAAAGAACTCGATCATCCGGCTCCCAGAGCTCCCGTGATTGCCTTGAGATGCCGGATCGCTTGTGCCTCTTCCTCTGTCGTTAGTTCAATGGCCCCGTAACGCGCTCGTTCGAAGAGCGTGGTAAGTCCTTCGGCCGCCGTTGCGGGGACACCCGATTGCTCGAGTCTTGCAGCAACCTCGCGAGGGGTGAGTGTCATCGCCCGACCGGCAAACCGCGTGTCCTGATACGCCTCGAGTACTTCCCGATAGCAGCGAACGACAACTGCGAGAACCTGCTCGCCGCGAAGAATCGCCTCGTCTGCTTCGGCGGCCGAGCGCGCGATGTTCCCCTCTACCTCGCCCGTGCTCCTCTTTTTGCGCCGTGGAAGAGAGGGGCGAAGGACAATAACGAGCCCAACCGCCGCGGCCGCGGCAACAAGCCACCCGATAGGATTCGACTGGTCCGGGCGGGCTACCGTGATATCAACCGCATCGTCCTGATCCATCGTCTCAACAATCCCGCCTCCACCCGCCTCTGCGGCAGACTCTTGCCCGCGTTCGATGACCTCTTCGATCGACTCTTGCGGCGGCGGTATCTGCGCAACGAGCCAGATTATCGGTAACGAGACAAGCACGAGAAGAAGTGTGGATAGCCGACTCTCCTTTCGGATCAGGCCCACAAAAAAGAGGATAATCGAGAGGGCGAGGAGGACCGAAACGAGCCAGCCAAGCACGAACCCGTCCGTCCACGGGCCGGGGACGCTGCGCTGGACTTCCTCGATAACCTCTAGATACTCTGAACTGCGGGACTCAAAGCGAAGTCCCGATGCGAGCTGGAACTGATTGAGTGCTGCCGCCAACAAGACAAAGCCGATAACCAGTGCTGCTGCAGTAGCGATGCGGGATCTCGTCGGCCTTTTGTGCATTGCGAGCTGAAAGTATCGGATCGATAGAAGAGAGTAAAGATGACCGCAACTGAGGCGCTGATCGCAGCCTTACAGGAACAATGCGAGTACGAGCCGCGATGGTCGATCCGTTCGGATCGGCTCGAGGAGTTCTACGATTCGGTAGAACTCTATCGCTCGCTCTACCAGGCGGAACAGATCTCAGTAGATGAGTACGGGCCCGAGAACGCCGGCGAGCTTGTCGCGTTGGTCGAACGGTTGACCGAGCGTGACTATCGTGAAGAGTTTCGGGACGCCGGCCTCTATCTCACCTACGACGACAGGATCGAGCTTACCGGGAGGTTTGTTCGCACGATCAAGGACGCGGTGGTCGTACACACACCCGAGCCCGAAACCTTTCGCGCGATGCTTCGCGACTTCAAACGCTACGACGAAGCCGCGCTAATCTATCAACAGACCTTCTTCGACATCGACAAGCTCGCCACGAGATGCGCCCACGAGTACGCAGAGATCCGGACCTTCGCGGACACCGCCGCCGCGCAGGCGCTCGTCGCGACGGTGCGCGCCTATCTCAAGCTGCTCGTCCAACGCCACGTCGTCGAACTCGAGGCGTTAGCACCCGCGCTCTTTGACATCCTCCGTATCGTAGCCCTTCACGAGGGCGTGCTCCGGCAGGGCAGGCGGACGGAAGAGGCGCGCGCTGACGACGATCAGGGTGCGATGTTTGCGTCCTCTGAGCGCGATGTGGCGCTTCGGGTCCTCGGATTCTCGGGCAAGAATCCGTCAAAGCAGGAGCTCCAGAGTGCATACCGCTCCCTTATGCGTCGCTATCATCCTGACATAAACCCAAAGGGGCTCGAAACCGCGAAGCGGATCAATCACGCGTACGGGATACTCGTAAGCGCGGCTCAGTGACCGCAACGAGTCAACGCTCCTTGCGTTTTCGGGCAATGTAGATCTTGCGTTCCGCCACGGGGTTGTGCTCGCCGCCATCGAACCATCGCCTGTTCGCCCGGTCCTCTTTCTCGCGCTGATACCCGGCGGCCACCTGACGGCGAAGCTCGGCGTAGCTCGGGAGCGGTTCCTCGCGGCTCGGACGTCCGGGCTCCGTGGCCCGTGCAATGCGGCCCTCGTTTGAATCGCCACGGCGTGACCGACCACCTTCGCTCGTCGGTTCCCAGCGGTCGCCGCGAAGGCCGAACCCCGTCGCGGCAATCGTGCCGACCGGCAGAATAAGCTTCTTGATAATGAGCTCGGCCAACAAGAGCGCTACCGCGACGATCAGCAGCCGCCGCCGCAGTGCCGGTGAGAAGAGCGGCGCAAGCCCCTCTGCAGAGAAAACAGCGCCCGCATCGTCGGGACCGAGAAGCGTCCCGTTGCCGCGTGCGGCCACCAGCTCGAGGAGCTCGAAGTCGGTCTCGAACTGCACGTACTCTTGGGCAAACGGGACCGAGAGCCCGTAGGTTCGCGGCGGCGCCTGGACATCGCCGTAGACGGTCACGAGATAGCTTCCCTCGGCAGTGGTCACAAAGGGCGCCTCGTAGCGGCCCGGAGCCGTCTGGGAGAGCGGGATATCATACGTCTCGCCACGTGGAGGCTGCACGAGCGCGCGTAGCTCGAGGAGATTGCGAAAGGAACCATCGTTCTCGAACGCATCGACCAAGACTACGCTCCGTTCGCCTGTCCGGTCGAAGCGAACGGTATAGTTTCCGCCACCCGGCGGACGTTGCGCCCAGCGAACAGCCTGCGCGAGAAGTTGCGGGTAGCCCGACCAATCGAGCCAGTTGACCGCCCACTTTGCACGCAGGTCTGAGGTAAAAGCGACACTTCGCCCGAGACCGTACTGCCAACTGCTCAACAGGGGATTGCTCTGCGTTCCGCTCAAGAGCATTTGTGCTCCGTTTTTCTGGTACGCGAGAACAAAGCCTTCGAGCGGCGGGATCGAGTTTGGGTCTATGCCCTCGAGAATCGGACCGGGCGCGACCACTTGCGGGATAAATCGTTCCTCTACGATGAGGTCACGGCTGACAATGGTGGTCTCGGCGGCGAAGATACGGGGCACGCTTCGCGTATCTGCGGTGTGGTAGCTCCGCCCGCCGCCCCACTCCGCCATGTTCCGCATGAGCTCGCGGTCGGCGCTCGAACCA
>JBMCTC010000123.1:0-9040 GCA_048624115.1 Spirochaetota bacterium | reverse complement strand
AGGCGGGCGTAGCTCTTTAGGGTCCCGGCGTGCTCTTCGGGATAGAGCGTGCGCAGAAGCGACTGCACGTCGTCGTCGTCGTAAATGGAAAAACGACTGCTCAAGCCCGCAGCTGCCGCGTTCCTCCTGAGCAACCAGGCACCAAAGCTGTGGAAGGTGCGAATCATGACCGAAGATGCTTCTTCTACGATCGTGGCCGCGCGCTCGCGCATCTCGCCGGCCGCCTTGTTGGTAAAGGTTACCGCGAGGATTTCGTGCGGAGAAACGCCAAGCTCCTTGATGAGATAGGCGATTTTGACCGTGATGACACGCGTCTTTCCCGAGCCGGCTCCTGCGAGGATGAGGAGTGAACCGCCGGTGTGCAGCACCGCGTCGCGTTGTGCGGGGTTAAGCGTGTCGAGTTGTTGGAAGCCGGCCACCGGCAAATGCTATAGCGGCACCGCTTCAACGTCCAGCCCGTTTCGTTTGATAATGGCGCACTCGACGATTCGGCCCGGTGCAATCTCGAGTTCGGGGCGCTCCTCGGGAATGTGAAGCACCACAGCCCCGTCCACTTCAGGCGCCTGCGCGTAGCATCGACCCAATGCAAGCGGCTCCTCGGGAATGAGCTCCTCCACGAGCACGGGAAGCCTCTTGCCCACGAGGCGCTCGACCCGGCGCTCGGTGATCGGGCGCTGCCGCTCGTTGAGCTCGTTCGCGCGCTCGATTGCGAGCTCCGGCGATACGTCGAGCTCCGGCTCGCCACGCATCGCGGGCGTGCCCTCCTCAGGCGAGTAGGGAAAGACACCGAGCCAGTCGAGTTGGGCTGCCTGCTGGAAGGCAAGAAGCTGGTCAAATGCCTTTTGATCCTCGCCAAAGAACCCGGTCAGCAGCGTCGAGCGGATAAACACGTCGGGAAGTCGCCGGCGAGTTTCTTCGATTAGGCGAAGATAGCTCTCATGGGTTCCCGGGCGCCCCATCTTCTTGAGGACACCGGGCGCCGCGTGTTGAAAGGGAATGTCAAAGTAGGGCAGAAGACGAGGGTCGGCCTCGATCAGGTCGAGGAACTCAGTCGGAAACCGTTCCGGGTAGACGTAGAGAAGCCTGATCCAAAAATCGCCCGAGCGGCCCGACAACGCCTTGAGAAGCTCGACGGCGGTTTTTGGTGTGGTCAGGTCGCGACCGTAGCTCGCAAGGTCCTGCGCCACCAGGTTGATTTCGTGCGTCCCATTCGAGAGCAGCTCGTCGATTTCAGTGAGGAGGTGCGGGAGAGGCTTGCTGCGGAGCGTTCCCCGGATAAGAGGTATCGCACAGAAGGTGCAACGGTTGTCACAGCCCTCACTCACCTTCACAAAGGCTGAACCGGGAAACGAGAGCAACCGCTGTCGGGGTTGGCCGGATAGCGGCTCGGTCGGCAACCAAACACTCGGTTTCGGCGCCGGAGGCTCTGGTTCCGCGATGCGCGCTAAGAACTCGGGGATCAGGTGGGGAGCACGATTGCCAAAGACTCCGGCGAGTTCGGGAATTTCTTTCGCTATGTCATCGGCGTAGCGTTGCGAGAGGCATCCCGACATCACGACACGAGCATCGGGGTACTCTTCGATAGTGCTCAGCGTGACGTTGATTGACTCTTCTTTTGCGGGCGCGATGAATCCGCACGAGTTTATGATGATGAAATCAGCATCTTCAGGGTCGGCGACCGCCCATCCGCGCCGTTCGAGCGCCGCTATCATGACCTCGGCATCGACCTGGTTCTTGGCGCAGCCGAGGTTTTCGACATGGAAACGGCGACCACTCAATAGACGGGCACCAGCCCGAGCATCTCGTTGCCGCTTTCTTCGTCGGGGACCCAGGTAATGAGCGCGGCGGTCACCTCGCCCGAATCGCCAAGTTGAATGTCTCGCCCGGCCACACGCAAACGAGTGCTTGCGGCGTTTGAGGTCCAGAGCTTGAACTGGTCTCGCACGCTCGTGGCGAATGTCTCGCCTGCCTGAAAGTACTGTTCTACCCGAGGTTCGCCGTCTGCTTCGTATCGGAAGAGCGCGTAGCCTTCGAAGCGAACCTCGAGAGCAAACTCCTCGCGTTCGGTGAACTCTGCGAGTACACGAGCAGGCTCCTGCCGGTTCGGCTCAGTGGTCGAACCAACGGCGGGGGTAACTACAGAACGTTCAGACGGTTGAATTGCAGGAATCTCTGCCATCGTGCCCGTGCCACGATCCCAGCGAATGACCGCCGTTGGGGGCGACGCGTCTGGGTCGAGACGGCGAACGAGAACGCGGACGTCGTTCTGCTGATCTCCGTTTAGGTCGAGGGGAAACTCCTCTGCGATCGGGATTTCAACGTCTCGGCCGGCGAAAGAGATCGTCAAACGCTCCGACGAGATATCGTCGAGCTCAATGATGAGCATCTCGCCATCTACCTCGATCTCAATCGTCTCGTTTTCCAAGAATCGCTGTTCGATGATCTCTCCGGCTATTTGAGTCTGTGCTTCGGACGCACCGCGGTCGGAGACCACGGGAGCAGGCTCCTCCGCGACATCTTCGGATTCCACTTCGTCGCTCAGGGTTCGAGCCGTAAATAAGAGATAGGCACCAACCCCGACCGCTATGACGGCGCCGAGAATGATGAGGATACGAACTATGGGCAACGAGGGCTTCTTGGCGATGAGCTCGTCGATCGGAGGCGGTTGCTCTTGAAGCTGCATGTTGTGATAGAGCGCAACGGTCTCTTCGGGACTCAAGCCGAGGTGCTCGGAGTATTTTCGAAGAAATCCAAGGAGATACGGGTCTCCCGGGAAGACGTCAAAGTTCTCTTCTTCGAGCGCCTCGAGAAAGCGCTTGGCGATGTGCGTGTCTCGAGCGATCTGCTCAATCGTATAGCCGCGCGCCTCGCGCGTTTGCCGCAGACGGGATCCAACTGATTCCATTTAGCCCTCGGGATCGCTCAGGAAGTTCTCGTTGACACTTGCCGAAGGATCGGGATCCTCTTCGAAGACTCTGTCGGAGAGGCCTTGGTCTATCCTGATTTCGTTGAGGTCCATTTGAACGTTCTGCCAGTCGACGCGGGTACCTTCAATGCGGCGAATAAAGCCGTCTTGATCGACACTGAGAATGAGCTCGCGAAAACTCTCGCTGCGCTGCCGCCTGTCCAGGCGTAGCTTTGTGACGAGCAGCGATGACTCCTCATCGAGGGGTACCGGTTCGGGGCCCTCGAGGTACGCTATTGCGTAGTTGCGGCGCATGAGTGCGAGTCCCTCTTCGCTCACCAAGCCTGCAGGACCTCCGCCAAGCCCACTGAGATCCTGCTGCAGCACCACGTTGAGGCCGGGCTGGTAAATCTTCAGAACCGACCCGTCAGAAACTAGAATCTGTCCAGACGGTCTCGAGAACTCAATCCGTAGCTTGTTAGGTCGCTTGTAGAGCAGCGAGCCGGTCATGGTGCCGGATCCGTCCTGCCACGACATGTCGGCCACATAGTCCTGAATATCTGCGTAGTTGGCCGAGACGTTCGCAAAGAATTCCTCGGCGGTGAGTATGTCTTGGGCGCCAACTGAGTTCGCCACAGAGAAAGCGACGAGTAGGATCGCAGCCAGTCGAAACGATTTCCTTACCATGTTTGATCGATAATCCTTTTGCGCCTCGAATTTGTCAAGACAGCTCTCGAATGTGATCCCTCAGGCGAGCGGCGCGCTCGTAATCCTCGGTTTCAACTGCCTCTTCTAGCTCTTCCTGCAGTTGATGCACCGGATCTTCGGGAGTCTCCTCTACCTGCTCGAGGGCGCTGCGCAGATAGTTCACCGATCTGACCTTTTCGAAGTCGAACGCGGGAGAGTTTATCTCCGGCATCGACTGAATTGTCTTGATGCCGCGTTGGATAATCTCACGCGCAGACTGCCGGTCGTGCTGTTGCACCTTCATCATAGCCCGAGCCACAGCATTCATCCGGAAGATGTACGGCTTGAACTGGAGCACCGCGTTTCGATCGTCCTCATCCTCGCAATAGTTCTCGAGTAACTCGCAGATCTTCAAGTTGTGATTCGTGTCTCTCACTACCCGATCGAAGTCATTGAGTTGAAAGAGGAGGAGATAACGGTAGTAGAACAGAATACCCTCGTTTTGCATCTCCACACAGTCATCGTGCCCGATGACAAATCCTTCGTCGGTTCCGTGCGTTAACTTGTAGTCATCCAGATGCGCTTCGAGTGACTCCACAACAGTAGCGGCATCGGCGGGCTTGAGCCCGTCGGGCCGACCATCGAGCTCGTATTGCTCAATTCCGAGAGGTTGTCGCACTTGGAGAACACGCCTTCCGTCTTGCGCTTCTACTATACGGATGTTGTCATCTGGATCGTAGGGCCATTCGCCTAGTGCGTGGGTCAAGTCGATGCTCATAAAGGGCTCCACCTCAAATATACAACTCTCAGCGTTTCTTTGCAGAGGGGTCGTTGAATTGTCGATCCAACCTACGGTAGAGTGCGAGTAATGAGCGACATCACCGTACTCTCGCTGGGCGGCTCGATCGCGGTTCCCGACCATATTGATGCCGACTTTATCAAGAATTTTGTCGGCGTGCTTCGAGACATAGTCAAGGAAAGCCCTCGACGTAAGTTCGTTGTGGTAGTCGGTGGTGGCAAAACGGCCCGCAGGTACCAACAAGCGGCACGCGACGTCGCCGAATCCGAGGATCCGGACGCGCTCGACCAAATCGGGATCGCCTCGACCCACCTCAACGCGCAGGTCATGCGAGCCGCGTGCGGCCCACTGTGCAAGGATCAGGTGTTCATCAACCCGACGAAAATCGTAGATATCGCTGGGTCAATACTGATCGGCGGTGGATGGAAGCCCGGATTCTCCACCGACGCCGTGGCCGTCTACGCTGCTGAGCGCCTTGGAGCTATGCAACTGATCAATCTGAGCAACATTGCGCAGGTCTACACGGCAGATCCAAAGGTCGATCGAGACGCCAAGCCTCTCGAACGCCTGAGGTGGCCCGAGATGCTGGAGATTGTCGGAACCGAGTGGATTCCGGGCAAAAACACACCGCTCGACCCAACTGCGGCCAAGCGTTCTGCAGAGATTGGCCTGGCGGTCATCGTGGCTGACGGACGCGATATGGACAACCTTCGTCGCATTCTGACAGGCCAACAGTTCGTGGGCACGACAATTTCGGGAAACTAAGCCGAACCACGGCGTATCAACGCGAGGCAAGAGCCGAAGCGAGATCGGCTCGGAGAATTGGCGTGACCAACCCCGCAGGTTCGGCGATTACGGCGAGACTAGTGGTTGCTCTGGCGCGAAGAACGGGATCGCTTATTCGTTCGATCGTCCGAATTGCGAGGCGCACACTTCCAGTCTCGGCGAATCTCCGAGCAATCCGTTCTCGCAGAGCATCGGCGAGAAAGCTTGTCTCATCACTCGCAAGCAGGCTGATGACTAAGAAGTCGTCGGCAAGTCCGAATCGATTCTGGGCGATGAGTGCGTCTGCGGCGAAAAGGCCGATCATACCGCGAAGATACTCGTCGCGCGCACCATTTAAGAGTTCCGTTATCGGCTCTATTTGGTCGAGGTTCACCCGTAGCAGAACAAGTGTACGCATGAGGTTTAGCCGACTCTGAAGATCGGGAGCCTCGAGGACAAGCTCCTGACCAAAACTCAGCAGGGGCGTGACATCCTGCACCCGCCCTTCGTCGTAGAGGCGTTGGGCCAAGCCGACCGTCGCCGCAAGCTGTGATTCAGGCGCATCGAGCGCGAGAGTGCTTTCCGGGATCGGTTGCGAGAGTTCATCGCCGACTGGCGGAACGTCACCCGTAGGGACGCCTCCAACGACAAACCGGGAGAGCTCGGGGGCAAACTCAGACTTTCCGATTCGCTCGAAATTCTGAATGGTCTCGAGCAGGAACTGCTGCTGTTCTTGGTTGAGCCTGCCGCTGACGTGTGTCGTGAGCTTGAGGGCAATGTCGGATAGTCGGTTCGCCAACGCCTGCTCACCAGCGGTGAACGCGAGAACCGCCAGGCGAGAGAAGAGCGAGAGTTGAAGCAATTCGCTATCGACGCTTCGCACCGCCGGAATCGCCTGCTGGATGAGACCCGTCACGGAGAGACCAATCCCGCTCTCCTGATAGAGCGTGCCGATACTCGCAAGCGCATCGGCACGAAGCGATGGCTCGATAACAATAAGTGTGAGGTCAACCGCTTCGCGGACCGCAAAACGCGTTCGTTCCCCGCCGAGTAGGGCCGCATCGACGACCCGTGGCAAGAGCGTGGCACGAATGGTGTCTGCCTCGGCGTCTTCGAGAATCTGCAAAACCTCTCTCAGAATCTCCTCTGCAGCACCAACCCCAATCTCGGCGTAGACGGGCACGAGGGTCAGCAGTGCCCGCACCCGGGAGGCGGGGTCATCAATCGTCGTCGCGATACTCCGCGCACTGCCTGCGGTCGCTCGGGCGTTTGTGAACTCCCCGAGCGCGACGTAGCCGCCTGCGATGTCGGAGAGAAGGGAGGCTCGCTCGACCTGATCGTTGAGGAGAAACGCCTCATTGGCCGCGAGACCAAGAAACGTTGTCGGATCGCTCAATATGGGGGGCGGCAGAGACTCGGTGGTAGAGCAGGTTGAGAAGAGAAGTATTATCGGTCCGAGGAGGGCGATAGCTCGGACCTGCGAGGAGGTCTTAGAACATCTCAACGCGCGGGGGTCACGAGCAACGTGCCGTAACGATCTCCGGGCTCAAAGTGAACCTTTGCTTGTTTCGCGCCGCCGAGCCGTTCACTCGATTTGAGACCAAGTTCAACGTGGCCGGCACGTACTTCATTCTTAAGGTGGATTTTTCCATAGAGAAACTCTTTCTCTTCGATTGCCGAAGGATCATCCTGGGTACCTACGTGAAGGCGTACCACGTACTCGGTTGTCATCAGTCCCAAATCGAACCCATCATTTGGATGGATGTTCACCGTTTTCTCGTCCATGGAGAAATCACCGAGTACGGTGAGTACCGAAGTGCTCTTCACAAAATCCTCCTATTTAGAGATTGTAGGAAGGGAACCGGCGCCGGTCAATACGCGCCTCGAGGAGATGCCATGTTTAGTTCAGATCGATTTCTGAAACGACTTGCAAAGCTACGGAAAGAACAACGCGACGCGCCGCGCGAGGAACAGGTCGAGCTTACGCGGGAGCTCTTTCTTGGATTCATGCGGTCACTTCCACCTCAGATGGCCGATGAGGTGTTCGACTCGTTCAACGATCGCATTGTCGAACGCATGGGAGAAGACGAGCTCTACTTTGATGCGGCCCGGTACCTCGCGGACGTGGCGGACCTCTTCGCTGAACAGTACGACACAGAGCACGACCCACTCGTCCGAGACGACTGGGTCATGGTAGGCGAAATTGTCAACGACTTCGCCCTCGACCTGGAGATGGAAACCGTGAACTACGTGATGCGACTGGTTGTGGAGCACCATGGGGTGGAAGGTCCGAATCGATGACAAACCGTAGGCAGTTTGGAGTGTTTCTGATTGTCGCGCTGCTCGTCGGCGCCGGCCTACCGGCGGAGGAATCGTCCTCGAGTTGGGAAGTTGCATTCAACATTCGCACCGCCGTCCGAGCCGGAATAATGGGCGAACACGTCTACAGCGGAGACGACACGATAAGCTACCTGGAGTGGGAACTCTTGCCGCTGGTGACGGTTGGTCCACGAATTCGAATACAGAGCCCCTGGGGAACGACATTCACGGGCGCCCTCTCGCTTCCGGTCACCAGACGCACCGGATCGATGACCAACTCCGACTACGAGGATCCGACTGAGCCACTGCGACGTACGCGAGTCTCGGATCACGATGCGCTTGTGGACTCGTACCGCAGCTTCGATGTTGCGCTTTCGCAACGCTTGTTTGGAGTGGGCTCTGGGGCGTTGTTCGCGGGGGTGGGATACCGAGATCGATTCGTCAAAATGATCTCGCAGGACGGCACATACGACTACGGTGCGGCAGCGGGAGACGTTACGGGCGTCCCAATCACCTATCAGCAGTATCACCGAATACCATACTTCTCAGTCACGACGCGAATCCGGACGAGAGCCGATGACACCGTACTCGCAAGCGTGTCCGTTGCCCCTTACGTGTTTGTGGATGCCCTCGACCATCATCATCGCCGATTGTTAGACTTTCACGACACGGTTCGGGGTGCGCTCTGGGTTCAGGGCGAACTCGGCATCTCGCTTGCTCTCTGGGGCCGAAGCATCGAGATTCTTGCCTTTGGCGAGCTCATCCCCGAGACGAAGGGTGACACGTACACCGTCGATTACGGCACGAACTCGTTCGAGGGCGTCACGAGCCCGACGTTTACTGACGGAGCCGGTATCAGCTGGTGGAATGCGGGCGTGGCTGTAAGCGTGGGGGTTGGCTTGTGAGTCGATGGGGGTGCTTGGGGACCTAACTCAACCCGTGTCCCCGACCGGCGCTTGCAGATTCGATTACAGGGCCAGAACCATCTCCAACCGGCGGATCGCCGCGCGTCGGGCCTGAGGCGACATCCGGTCGAGATTGTGCTGCTTCCAACGGACGGCGGGCAAGTCTCTCACGTGCGCTATTCCGAGGTGCTCCCACCTTGGTTCGCCACGTTTGAAGGCGATGAGAAACTCCCGGTCTGCGTTAGTCAACCACGGCAAGATCGCAGAGAAGAGGCGATTTCGTATGCCGGTCAACTGCTCGACTGTGACCGTGTCCCGTGTCATGCCGTCAAAGTCCTCAACGAATGCGCGGTCGAGGTCTCGTTCGCGCGGAGCAAGCAACTCTGCAATTGGACGGTCCCTTTCGGCGAGGCAACGATCAACCGGACGGTCTCATCAGAACCCGGTAGGGGCACCGGTCGAACTGTCGCGTCAGGTACGCTGCGCTGAACGTCGCCGCTGATTCTATTCAAGGCGTCGCCAATGCTGCGCAGGCTCGTCGCACGGTCCTGGATTGGTAAGTAGACAAGATCCAAGTCTACCGAGAGACGTGGTACATCCCGAAGGTTCCCATCACCCCCGGGGTCGCTTTCGATTCGGGGGAACACGCGGTACACCGGC
>JBMCTC010000122.1:0-9041 GCA_048624115.1 Spirochaetota bacterium | reverse complement strand
CACCGGTTGCCAAGAGCGCAGACAGCGGCACACGACGCGCGCCGGCCTGCCGATCGGAGAGGATCACAAGGGCGTAGCCCTCTGCAATCGCAGCCTCGGCCTCCTCTGCAATTCTACCGAGCGCCCCGCGCATTCCCTTTTCACCTGAGTCAAAGTCGTACGTGGTATCAATTACCTTACTCTTCCAACCACGGTGATCGATTTCTTTGAGCTGCGCGAGTTCGATGTTGCTCAGGAACGGCTGATCGAGTTGCAGTCGGTGCGCGTGTTCCGGCGTCTGCGTGAGCAGGTTTTTCTCCGGCCCGATGTAGGTAGAGAGGCTCATGATAATATCCTCTCGGATACTGTCGATTGGCGGATTGGTAACCTGAGCGAAGAGCTGTTTGAAGTAGTCGTACATGAGTCGAGGCTTGTCGCTCAAGCAGGCGAGCGGCGTGTCGTTCCCCATGCTGCCGAGCGGCTCCTTCGCCTGCTGCGCCATTGGCCCGAGAATAAAGCTGAGGTGCTCAATGGTGTAGCCAAACATCTTGAGCCTGCTCAACAGCGTGTCGACCTCGAGGCCGGAAGCGCCGGTAGGCGCCGGAAGATCTTCTAGGCGAATGCGTTGCTCGTTTAGCCACTGCCTAAAGGGATGACGCTCTGCGATCCCGTTTTTGAGCTCAACATCATCTACTATTCGACCTTCTTCAAAGTTGACGAGGAACATACGCCCCGGCTTCAGGCGGTCCTTGATGACTACCTTCTCCGGCGGGATGTCGAGGACGCCGACTTCGCTCGCCATGATAACGACGTCGTCATCGGTGACGTAGTAGCGGCTCGGGCGCAGTCCATTGCGGTCGAGCACCGCGCCGATCACATGGCCGTCGGTGAATGCGATTGATGCGGGCCCGTCCCACGGTTCCATTTGGGTGCTCATAAACTCGTACATCGCGCTCCCGATGTCAGGCATGTGCTTGTGACCATGCCAAGCCTCGGGAACCATCATCATGACCGCCTCGGGGAGCTCCCTTCCGGTCATGAGCAAGAGCTCGAGCGCATTGTCGAAATTGCCGGAGTCGGATTGGTCAGGCTCGATTACCGGAAAAGTCTTCTTGAGGTCGTCGCCAAAGAGCTGCGAAGAGAGCGTCCCCTCACGCGCGGCCATCTTGTTGATGTTTCCACGCATCGTGTTGATCTCACCGTTGTGACTCATAAAACGCAGTGGCTGCGCGCGGTCCCAACTCGGAAAGGTGTTGGTGCTAAACCGCGAGTGTACCATCGCGAGATGACTCTTGAAGTCTGGTTCGTTTAGATCCTTGAAATAGACAAAAAGCTGCTCGGGAGTGAGCATACCCTTGTAGATGATGACCCGGACAGAGAGACTACAAATGTAGAAGGCCGAATGAGGATCGTTCTTTCCTGCGTGAAGGTCGTGAGTGGCCCGCTTTCTGATTACGTAGAGCTTTCGTTCGAACTGTTCGCTCGAAACACCCTCGCCTGCCCCAACAAAGAGCTGGAGCATCTCAGGCTCGCTCGCAAGTGCGGTTGGCCCGATCATCGAGTTATCGCACGGAACCTCACGCCAGCCTAAGAGGAGTTGGCCCTCTTCTTTGATGATCCGCTCTACCGCCGCCTTACATGCGTTGCGATCACCCTCGTCCTGCGGAAAAAAAACAACTCCCGCCGAGTAGAGTCCGCGCGGGGGAAGCGAAATGTCGATCTCGGAAGCGACACGCTCGAGGAAATCCTGCGGAAGCGTCGTGAGAATTCCCGCGCCGTCACCCGAGTTCTTCTCGCTGCCGACAGCGCCGCGGTGGGTCATGTTGAGCAGCACTTCCCGCGCAGAGTCGATAATGCTCCGGCTCTGCACTCCTTTGATATGCGCGACAAAACCGACGCCACATGAGTCGTGCTCGAAGGCTGGATCGTAGAGGCCCTGCTTTTGGGGTCGCGCTTTCATATGAGTTCTCCCGGCGCCTGCAGGCGCAAAACTGCATAAATATCGAACATGGATCTATATATTTACAATAGAGAGTGGCTCGGGTCAAGCTCTACTACATGCATGTAGGAGCCACCTCGGCGCCTCCTACATTATCGTAGGCACATTGGTCGTCTTGACCCAGCTACATCCGATCGAGATAGGGGATGTTGAGGAGCTCGACTCCGTTTGCGAGTACCGTCAACACGGCCTTACTCAGGTAGAGACGCGCATCTCGTAGCGGCTCATCCGGTGCGGTGAGGATCGGGTGGTCGTGATAGTAACCGGAAAAGCTTTTGGCAACGTCGTAGAGGTAGCCGGCGATGAGGCTCGGGCTGTACTCGGCGCCCGCCTTCGCCACGAGCTCGGGAAACCGCCCTACGAGGCGCACGAGTGCCCACTCGGCGTCGGTCGCGAGCAACGCAACGTCGGGATCGAGGTCGTTGACCTCGATGCCACGATCAGCGGCTTTGCGAAACATGCTATTGATGCGAGCGCACGTGTACTGAATATACGGTCCGGTGTTTCCGGTAAACGAGAGTGACTCCGCAGGGTTGAACATCATGTCCTTTGCGGGAGAGACCTGCAAGAGAAAGTAGTGAAGTGCCCCGACGGCGATCGCGTGCGCGGTCGCATCGATGTCCTCGACCGCATCTTCCCGCTCCTTCTCACGAATCTCCTCTGCCGCGAGACGCTGGAGCTCCGCGATGAGGTCGTCGGCGTCAACCACCGTTCCCTCTCTGCTCTTCATCTTACCTTCCGGCAAGTTCACCATCCCATACGAGAGATGAAAAAGATGCTCCGCCCACCGAAAACCGAGCTTTCGCAGAACGTGGAAGAGCACCTTGAAGTGATAGATCTGCTCGCTTCCGACAACGTAGATCATGCGGTCAAACGGAACGTCGTTGTAGCGGGCGATGACCGTCCCGATGTCCTGCGTCACGTACACGGAGGTGCCGTCGCTGCGAAGCAGAATCTTCTTGTCGAGCCCTTCGCTCTCGAGATCGACCCAGACCGATCCGTCCTCCTGCCGATAAAACTCGCCCTCGTCGAGTCCGCGCAGAATCTCCTCTTTTCCCGACGAGTAGGTCTTGCTCTCGTAGTAGAGCGCATCGAAGTGGATTCCGGTTGCCTCGTAGGTAGTCGTAATGCCGTCGAGCACCCATCCATTCATTTTTCTCCAGAGCGCGACGACCTCTTCATCACCTCGCTCCCAGGCACGAAGCATCTCTCTCGCCTGCTCCTCTGCCGAGGAGTCGCTCTTTGCCCACTGGTCGTACTTCACATAGTACTTGCCGACGAGATGGTCACCTTTGAGACCCGATGACTCAGGAGTCTCTTCATTGCCGAACTTCTGGTAGGCAAGCATCGACTTACAGATATGGATCCCTCTGTCGTTAATGAGGTTCACGGCACGAACATCCGCCCCGCATGCCATGAGTATGCGCCGCAGACTCTCACCAAGCGCGTCGTTTCGCAGATGACCGAGGTGAAGCGGCTTGTTCGTGTTTGGAGAAGAAAACTCTATCGTGATCCGCTCGCCCTCCAAGAGCTTGTTCGCTCCATACGAGGCTCCTTCGGCGAGTGCCCGCGAGAGCGTGGCCGCGGCGAAAGCGCTTCGAGGAAGTCTGATGTTGAGATACGGCCCGGCGGCCTCTACGGTACCGTCACGATCGGAGTCGGTCCGAGCTTCGAGTTCGGTCGCAACTTCCGAGGCGATTGCCGCCGGGTTTCCGCGAAAGATCTTTGCAAACGGGAACATCGGCATGGCGAGATCACCCATTGCCTGCTCCGGTGGAGTCTCGAGCGCCGGCAGCTCGACGGTATCGAGCGCGATGCCTTTCTTGCTTGCGGCCTCGTTTAATGCTGCCTTGATGTGTCCGGTCCAGAGCTCGTGGTAGTTCATCGTATTCCTTCTATTGGTGTCGTGGCCCGATGAGGGCGATCATGCTTGTGTATGCGTCCGCACCTTCGCGTCGGTAGCTGCCGAATCGATCATCGCAGCACGTGCAGCTTGTAACCTGCGTAAAGGTAGCAATTCCGAGCCGTCGTGCTAAGTGCCTGTTGGCAGCGTAGAGGTCGAGGTGCGGGCGGCCACATGACCGGCCGACACCCGCAGTCACGACCGCATCACCGCCCCAAGCGGCAAAATCCTCACCCCGTTCGGGAGAAACCTCGTAGCAACAGGCGTGAATCCCGGCACCCGCGAGCACGTGAACGTGCTCGGGCTCCGTTCCAAACCGCTGTTGCATGAGGCCAAGCGCGTCCTCAAGAATGCCGGTGCCCTTCCAGCCGCTATGCAGGAGCCCATACGCACCGGTCTGTTCATCGAAGACGAAGAGCGGCAGACAATCGGCAACCGTCACGGCAAGCCACGGCCCACCGGCAGCAGTGACCATCCCATCCGCCTCATCGAGGAACCGTTCGTCGCGAGCGGCCCTACCGCCTCCGGCTTTTTCCCGCTGCGCTATTCCTCCACGCGGAGTTTCTCCACGCCGCCCTTCCTGTGACGCATCGACAACCCGGCGTGAGTGTACCTGCGTCACACGGCAAACGACCTGGTCCGCCGGAATCTCGAGTGCGTAAAAGGAGAGGCGCGCGGCGCGGTCCTGCTTGAGATCCCCGGCCTTCGCGAGAGACTGGTATGCTGGATGCGCCAACGGCAGCGCCACGCGCTCGGCGTCGAGCATCTCGTGCGGAAGGGAGAGTTCCATTCCCTGAAGGCTATCTATCGACAGGGTGCGCGGCAAGTGCCGCCTGGGCCTCTCCGGCGAGCGCTTCGGCTGTCTGGAGATCGGCGATGAGATGTGCGGCCGATTTCACCTTGACGTGTACCTCTTCAAGCCTCGTGGCGAACTCGCCGGGGTTTTTGGCGCCGCCGAGCTCGGCAAGGTTGCTGATCGTGTCGTAACGGCCGCCAACGGTCCCGACCAGCACGCCCTGTAAGATCTCGCCGAGGGTACGTAGGTTGTCAACGATCCGGTGGAGGAGCGCCGCCGCGTCACTATCGAGCGCGACCGAGAGCCCGTACCTGCGTTCGGTCGCCGCCTCGGGCGTCATCGACCTATCTTTCGTTCGCGCAAAGCTCTGTCCGAGGTCACCTGACTGGTGAAGACGCACCTCAAGCGATGCGAGATCTTTCTCCGCCTGGTAGATTCCGTGATAGACACGGTCCATTTCCGTTCGATTCTCGGACTTGTAGAAGTCCCCCTCGCGGAAGAGCTTGGCGACAGTCGCAGCGAAATCCTTTTTGTAAATCTGGTTGATGAAGGCATGGGCGAGCCCGAGAGAGAGCCCATGCCGCGCCTCCCCGTCGAGCCCTGAGCGCGGATAGCCCGGAAACGGCTTAATATCACGCAGCTCGAGCAGATCCTGGGCCTCTTCCATGAGTCCTTCAACCTTTCTCACGTACGCAAAGCGCCGGAACGATGCGTCTATTCGCTCATTCCAGAAGCTCTTCCACTGCGTGAACCAATCCTCCCCACCCCCAATCGGGTCGGGCCGCGTGTGCACATTCTGACGGGCCAACCGAAGTAAGTCTCCGAGCGGGTATCCCTTGCGGAATGCGAGGATCTTCCCATACGCCTCGACGTACGAGGCGATGTCACGTCCGACACGCCGCTCAACCTGCTCGTCATCGTGGTCAAGAAGCGTGGACTCCTGATACAGGCCGAGTGCTTCGAAGAGCTTTCGCGAAGGCTGCTCGCGGAACCCGAGAAAGATGCTCGAGAGCCGACTCAGATCCCCAACCATCCTGTTGAGCGGGGCGGCCACCGGCTCCCCTCCGGCAACCGGATAGAACGCGCTGATGATCCGGTCGAAGGGGAATCCGGCAAGCGCGTGCAAGTGATGCAAGAGACGTATATCGGTGTAGATGTGCTGCCGGAGGTTTGGCGGGAGCGTGCCCATGATCTCGTCGGTGGCGTTAATGGCCTTCTTTCGCACGTCGTTGTCTTTCATATCGGAGTAGCGAGTGCCGATTGCGAATGGATCGGTATCGTCGATAAGTCGCATTTGAACTTCGGGCGCGTGCAGTCCCGCGAGAAACGCAATGAAGGCCCGACGCTCTCTCCCCATTACGCGGCCGACGGCGGTCGAGAACTCGTGTGCCGCTTCCGAGAGTTCTCGAACATCGGTGGCTGCACCCGGCCTCAACTGGTTTCCGTTCTGATCGAGGCCATGAGGAAGCCGACTCGAGACGCGGCGCCGCAAATCCCTGAGAGCGTACTCCTCCACAACGGAGAGTTTCTCGCGACCCGTGAACAGCGCCGTAAGAAAGACGAGAAATCGCGCAAAAAGGCTCATCTCCGCGTGGGTCGCTTCAAGGTCGATCGTCGGGTCGTCTTCAGAGAACCAATCGTACTCCGGAATCGTGACCGAGCTTGCGATCCGATCGAGCATCTCTCGACGTTCTTCAGTCGATAGACTCGAAACAAGCTTGTCAAAAATCGTTAAAGCGGCCACTACCTTCATCGTAGACAGGAAGTAGGCCGCTGGTCAATCTTCTTTTTCACGACATCGCTTGACAAACGCCGAGTCGACGGTAACTATTACCGTGATGATGAAGTTCACGCTGCTCCCCATTATCGCTCTGATTATTCTCATTATCGGTTGCGACCGGACTCGCCGGGGAGCATGAGCCTGTAGAATTGCTACAGCCGCCTTCCTCCGGAAGGCGGCTTTTTTTTTGCCCGCGTGCTACTAGCGCGGCGCACACAAAAAGGAGGAGTCGATGCAAAAGGTTACGGTGTTTGACACGACGCTGCGCGAGGGGATGCAGGGAGTCGAGATCAACTACACGCTGGAAGACAAGCTCGCGATTGCGATGGAACTCGACAGCTTCAAGATCGACTACATCGAGGGCGGCTTTCCGGCATCAAACGAGAAAGAGGCCGCATTCTTCAAAGAGATAAAGAAACTGAGCTTCTCCCACTCCACCGTGTGTGCCTTTGGCTCGACGCGGCGTGCTGGGGTCAAGGCAATCGACGACCCGCACATCCGTGCGCTTCTTGATGCCGAGACAAAGGGCGTTGTCGTGGTTGGGAAAACCTGGCTTGCTCACGTAGACAAGGTTCTGCGTACCGATCCCGAAGAGAACCTGCGCATGATCGCCGATTCGATCGAGACCCTAAAGAAGGAGGGGCGAGAGGTGATCTTCGACCTCGAGCACTTCTTTGACGGTTGGGACGATGACTCCGAGTACGCGCTGCGAGTGCTCCAGGCAGGAACCGATGCGGGTGCAGACTACGTGGTTCCCTGCGACACCAACGGTGGCACCCTCCCCGGCCGCATAACCGAGATCTACAAGAGCCTTCCACTCGATCGGCTCGCTCCGGTCGGCGGACACTTCCACAACGACTGTGGAACCGCTGTCGCGAACTCACTCGCAGCGGTAGAGGCGGGCGCAACGCAGATTCAAGGCACGATCAACGGCTGGGGTGAGCGCTGCGGAAACGCAAACCTCTGCGTCTTTATCCCAAACCTCATCATCAAACTCGGGTACGAGCCGGCCTGCGCCGAACGTCTTTCGCACCTCACTTCGCTCAGTCGCTTTGTGGCCGAGAAGGCGAACATCATCCCGGACAAGCGCCAGCCCTACGTGGGAAGCGCCGCATTCAGCCACAAGGCGGGCCAACATGCCGATGTCGTCGCGAAGGCCGGTCACCTCATGGAGCACATCGACTCGAGTCTGGTTGGAAACGAGCGCAAGGTCTTGCTGAGCGAGCTCGCCGGAAAGAGCACTGTGGTCGAGAAACTCGGCAAGTACGGCACGTTTAGCAAGAAAGACGCTGTTGTGGCGGAGCTCATCGGCCTGCTCAAAGAGAAGGAGCGAGCCGGCTACGAGTACGAGGCTGCGGAGGCGAGCTTTGATCTGCTCGTGCGACGCGCGCTCGACCTCTATCGACCTATTCTTACAATTCGCAACTATCATTTAGAGAGCTACAAAGCGTTTGAGACGCCCTCGAAAACGGTCGGCCGCATCTTTATGACCGCCGACGAGAGAGAGCTGATGGGAGCCGCCGTCGGCGTGGGTCCGGTCGAGACGCTTGATGCGGCGGTACGGGATGCACTCGTCCCGCACTATCCCTTTATCAAAAAGATCAGCCTTACCGACTACCGGGTGCGGGTGCTCAACCCCGAGCTCGCGAGTGCCGCGAAGGTGCGGGTCTTTATCACCTCGACCGACCATGCCGGGCGAAGTTGGGACACCGTCGGTGTCCATGAGAACATCGTGGAGGCGAGTTGGGAGGCGCTCGTAGACAGCCTCGAGTATTACTACAACGAGTACGTGCTGGCAGATGAAACGAGCGCGGCTTCAAAGAAGGCGCCGGCCTAAGCCGGCAGCTTTCTCGAGCGCACCTCGCGGCGCAGCAGGTAACGGATTCCCTCAACCGCGGCAAGGGCGGCAGAGGTCGTCGTCGTATAGGCAATCTTGCGACGAACCGTCTCGATGCGAATGTAGTCGTCGTCGCGCTGGGTATAGCGTCCCTTGGGCGTGTTGATCACGAGCTGAATCCGTCCCGCGTGCATGTGGTCGACAATATTGGGATGTCCCTCGTGGATCTTGAGGATTACCTCCGGGAAGAGCCCGTGGCGAAAGAGGAAGTCGGCCGTTCCGCGCGTCGCGACGATCTGGAATCCGAGCGACTCGAGCTCGCGGGCGATCGGGAGAATCGTCTCTTTGTCGTACTCGTTTACCGAGATAAACGCCTTGCCGCTCGTGGGTAGCGGAGCCCCGACCGCGCTCTGCGCCTTGGCAAACGCCTCGCCGAACGTCTCCCCGATACCGATCGCCTCGCCGGTGGAACGCATCTCCGGACCGAGCAGCGGGTCGGTGTCGCGAAAACGGTCAAAGCTGAACATCGCTTCCTTGACTGCCCACCCGGTGATGCACGTTCCTTGTCCAACACCCTTGATACCGGTTTCCGAATCATTGATGAGGCCCTGCCTCGCAAGCGATGTGCCCCGCCACACTTGCACAGCCGCGTCTACGAGATCTACCCCGCTCGCCTTCGACAAGAACGGGACGGTGCGACTCGCCCGGGGGTTGACCTCGAGCACGTAGAGCTCACCGTCCTTCACG
>JBMCTC010000121.1:0-9055 GCA_048624115.1 Spirochaetota bacterium | reverse complement strand
ATAACGCACACAATCCGGTTTACTCGCTTCTCATGCGACTGATCAGTGGTGTAAGCGAGATTCTCTCGGGCTACTTGAACGAGAAACGACGGTTTATCGAAGGACTCGAATTGTAGAGCAAAGGAGCGGTGGATGTTCACAAACGACGGTTCAAGCAAGGGACCCGAAATGCGAGCGTACTTACACGAGGGGTGCGTCCAGAAACTGCCGGATTCCTCGAGCGTACCGGAGGCGGCAGTTGGTGGATCACCGCCGGAGCGAGCCGCGGCGTTGCGGGCGGCGGGATTTGTTGGAATACAGGGGCCGGCGGTTGCACACTACGCGGCGGTTGGGCTTGGCGTTGCGACGCTCGGGCGGGCAAACACCACCGAAGAGATTGACGCTTTTGCGAGGGCCGCGGCCGCCGACAAGTACGAGTGTGGCACGATGCATATTGGGTGGGGTTTCGAAGACGATGCTCAGATCGATAGGCTCGCGCGAGCAGTGGTTCAGGCAACTCGCGATCACGAGATCCCGCTCTTTGTCGAGACGCATCGCGCCACGATCCTCCAGGATCCCTACCGGACGCTAAAGCTCATCGAACGGGTGCCTGAGATCCGCCTTAATGGGGACTTTAGCCACTGGTACACGGGCTGTGAGATGGTCTACGGAGATATCGAAGAGAAGTTTGACCTCTTGGCGCCGGTGTTCGAACGGGTAGGGTTTATTCATGCTCGCGTGGGCAACAGCAGCAATATGCAGGTCACGGTTCACGACCCGAGCATGAAGGTTGCGCTCGACCACTACCGCGAGATGTGGAAGCGCTCGTTTTCAGGATTCAAGAGGCACGCCCAGCCGGGCGACTACATTATCTTTGCGCCCGAGTTGCTCGAACCCTCTATTAACTACGCACGGCTCTACAAGAGTTCGGACGGCGAGTGGCGGGAAGACAGCGACCGCTGGGAAGAGTCGATCAAGCTCGTAGAGATCGCGACGGAGTGCTTTGCCGTCGCGTGAAGGATGCGGTAGTCACGCGGTGACGTGCGGCTCACTCAACTCCTCGCGCGCCTTGCGGAATAGAGCCGGGCTCATGCCGCGGTGGCGAGTGAACACGCGTGTGAAGTGGAACCGATCGCAGAACCCCGTTTCTCCTGCTACTTCTTCGATGGATCTATCTGAGAAGTGAAGGAGGATGCATGCCCGGTCCACGCGCCGCCTGAGCGCGTATGCGGCTGGAGTTTGGCCAAACGCCTCGTGAAATCGCCTGCGTAGAGTGCGTTCGCCGCATGCTGCAACGCGCGCGAGTTCGCGCGCCGCGACGGTGCGGTGTAGGTTCTGCTCGATGTGGGCCATCGCGGCGGTTACGGCCGCATCGTGCGGCGGCACTGTCGGAATCCGTGGTTGGAGGCTGCCCAACGCCAGTAGTACAACGCCCGCTGCGTGCGCCGTTTGTCGTGGATCGTCGGAGTCCACCTCACGGGCGAGCATATCGATTTGTCGGCCACTGAGGATCTGGTCTTCTTCGTTCTCGCCGACTGCGTAGATCCCGGGCGGCACGCCGTCGGCTCGTGCCGGGGTCTTCGGAGCCTCGAGCGTAAAGTGGACAAAGAGGTGGTTGATCGGTTCATCGACCTTGGTTGAGAAATCGGTGTCCGGCGGTATGAGGTAAGGGCGCCCGGGCTCCACGAGCACCTCCATGGCTCCAACCGTGATCAATGCCGTGCCGGAAAGGTTCCAGTAGAAGCGCCAAAATGGTGCGCGGAGTTGAGTGTAGTTCCAGAGCAGGTTCTTGCGAAGTTCCACGCAGAGTACGTGCACGCTCAAGGTGGTCGGTTGCATTGTGTCCAAATCATACACAGGTGAGAGCGCCGCATCCATAGGGTTCTCCGCGACAATCGGCTATCATCGCCACCATGAAACTCGAACGCTCCCGACAAATACACTTGGACTTTCACACCTCTGAAGACCTCCCCGATATTGGCGCAGCCTTCGAGAAAGAGCAGTTTCAGGCCGCCCTGCAACTCGGCCACGTCAACCTGATCAACGTTTTTGGAAAGTGCCATCACAGCTGGTACTACTATCCCACCAAGGTTGGGCGCCCGCATCCGAACCTCAAGATCGATCTGTTGGGCTCGCAGATCGAGGCGTGTCACGAGATCGATGTGCTTGCTCCCGTCTATATCACCGGGGGATGGTCGGCGACCGATGCAGAAGAGCATCCGGATTGGCTTATGCGCGACGCCGGCGGGGAGGTCGTGACAAGTAATCCCTGGCCAAAGGATGCACAGGCGAACGACCCAAAACCGACGTTTCAGTGGAAGGAGCTTTGCGTTTCCGGCGAGTATCACGAGCTCATTGCCGCCACAACCGAAGAGATCTGCAAGCTCTACGATGTAGACGGCATGTTCTTCGATATTTACCGGCCGCACCTCGCGTGCTACTGCGAGCGCTGTCGCAACGGCATGAAGAATGAGCACATCGACATGAGCGACGAGCAGTCTGTGAAGGCGTATCGCGCGCAGACGATCAAGCGGCACGCGGCAGTGATCACAAAGATCATCCAGTCTCATCACCCGACGGCTACGATCTACTTTAACGGGGTCACCGCGATCGAACGGCCCGAGAATTTTCGCTACCGGATTCACGAGATCAACACCAAGAACGACTTAGAGGATCTTCCGACCACGTGGGGCGGCTACGACAAGTTCCCACTGCGAGCGAAGATCTTTCATAGGGAGCATAAGCCGGTTGTCGCGATGAGCGGGAAGTTCCACACCGCTTGGGGTGAGTTTGGCGGTTTCAAGGCACCGGAGGCTGTTCGCTACGAGGCGGCTTCCATGATTGCCTACGGTGCGAGCTGTAACTTTGGCGACCACCTTCATCCCCTCGGCAAGATGGACGTCACGACCTACAAAAACATCGGGCACGCGTACTCGTACGTCGAGAAGATCGAGGAGTACGGACTTGGCGGGTTGCCGGCCTCGTCGCTCGGCTTCTTCGCAAGCTACGAGCTGCCGGCCGACGAGGGGCTCGCCCGAATGCTGCTCGAGGAGCAGCTTGACTTCGATGTCGTTGCACCTGGAGACGACTTCTCTCGGTTCGAGACGATCGTCGTTCCATCGCACGCCGGCGTCTTGGCAGAGACTCGCGAGCAAATCGCGCAGTATCTGGCAGGAGGCGGCAAGATGCTCGTGCTCGGGGCGGGAGCGTTGGACGGGAACGGCGGCACCGCCCTCGAGTGTGGCGCACGCTTTCTGCACTGCCCCGATGCGGATGTCGACTACACGCTCGTCGGTCAACCGTTACGTGGTGTTGAGAAGAGCGCGCTACTCCGCCGGGATGCCGATCTTCCGGAGTCGCCGTTTCTGAACTACTCCCCGGCGCTCGCGTTCGAGCTGGGTAGTGATGTGGAACTCCTCGCCACCGTCGAGGACGCCTACTTCAACCGCACGTACGCTCACTACTGCGGCCACCAGAACACGCCCAACAAGCCCGGTGAGGTCGCTCGACCAGCGGCGTGGCGCCATGGGAATGTGATCGTTCTCGCGCACGCGCTCGACCGGCTCTACTACGAGCACGGAGCGAAGGTGCATCGCGACTTCTTTGCCCGCGCGCTTCGTATGGTACACCACGCGCCAATGGTCGAGGTGGACCTTCCGAGTGCAGGACGGGTGAGTCTGCTACACCAGGCCGACGAGCGACGCTACGTGGCGCATCTCTTGTACGCGTCGCCGATCGAGCGAGGACGGTGCGTTGTGATCGAAGATTTGCCGACCATGCGCGACGTTCGCCTGCGGTTGCGCTTGCCGCATCCGGTGAAGCAACTGCGGCTTGAGCCGGCCGGGACGCAACTGGAGTATCGGGAGCGGGAAGGCGCAATCGAGGCGGTGGTGCCTGAGTTCAGCGCGCACTGCGGGGTAGTCGCCGAATACGAGTAGATTGGACTTTCCTCATTTGCGCCACTATGCTCGAAAGAGAGGGGGGCGCATGAACACGTGGCTCGCAATCGGAATCGTCGTGGTTATCGTAGGAGGGCTCGCACTCGCGCTTCGCGACGGCAAGCGCTGGACTGAGCTCGCCGCGGCCGGCTCGATGCACCCCGAGCAACTCTCCAGCGTCGTTCGAACGCTCAGTGACCATCGAATTCCTTATCGCCTCCATCGGGGCTCGTTGGCAATGACCGCCGGAATGAACAGTGCCGGCACCTCGACCACGGTGCTTGTGCCAAAAGATGAGGAGCCCCGAGCACGTACCTTGGTCGGGGACATAATCAACAGTTCGTAATTGATGGACGGATACATATGAGTCGATCGACTGCACGTGTTGTGCGAGCGGTAGGCGGCGATCAGGTGAACCTCCGCCGGCTGCGCGCGCTGGAGAAGCCGGTGCCGGAATCTGAGCCATTCGATCCGCGGAGCCCCACGGCAATCCACAGCGTACAACTCGATCGGCCGTACTGGGTGAAGCCGGTTAGGGCAACCGGTAGTGCCTTCGATTGCGAAGTTCAGCTGGCAGTTGGGCAGGGCGACCACCTGACGTTTGATCCGACCGAGGACGCGTATGCTCACGACGCTGCATTCGTGTTCTCGGGTGCTGATTCGTGGAGCGAACTCGAGCGGAACAAGGAGCAGATTATGCACGAGCTCGACATTGAGGTGGAGGGCGTATGAGATACGTGGATGAGTTCCCGAACGCGGTGCGGGTGACCGAGCAGGTGTGGATCCCCGCTCGCGACGGGACCCGACTCGCTGCGCGCATTTGGCTTCCATCGCTTGGCGAGCCCGTTCCCGCGCTGCTCGAGTTTATCCCCTACCGAAAGCGAGACCGCACCCGGGCACGCGATTCACTCGCCCATCCGTATTTTGCCGGTCACGGGTACGCTTCGGTCCGCGTCGATCTGCGAGGTAGTGGAGAGTCCGAAGGCGTGCTCGAGGACGAGTACCTCGAGCAGGAGCAACTCGACGCGCTCGATATCATGGCCTGGCTCGAGAAGCAGCCGTGGTGCAACGGCACCGTCGGCATGTTTGGCATTTCGTGGGGAGGGTTTAACGCGCTTCAGGTAGCTTCACTTCGGCCACCGCAACTGGGTGCGATCATTCCCGTCTGCTTCACCGACGACCGCTATTCAGACGATGTGCATTACATGGGTGGATGTCTGCTTGGAGATAATCTGAGCTGGGCGTCCACCATGTTCTCGTACAATTCATGTCCGCCTGATCCGGCCGTGGTTCCGCAGTGGAAGCGGCGCTGGCTCGAGCGGATGGAGGGTAGCGGACTCTGGCTGGACCCATGGCTGCGGCACCAGCATCGAGACGCCTACTACAAGCACGGTTCCGTATGCGAGGACTACGACTCGGTAGAGGTACCGATGCTCGCGGTGAGTGGGTGGGCCGATGGCTACACGAATGGTGTCTTTCGAGCACTCGAACGATTCCATTGCCCGCGATGGGGTCTCATCGGCCCGTGGGGACACGCGTATCCGCACATTGGCAAGCCCGGGCCTCCTGTAGGCTTCTTGCAGGAGTGTGTGAGCTTCTGGGACCGTTGGCTCAAGGGCATTCGAAACGGATACGAACAGACGCCAATGCTTCGCTGTTTCACTCAGGAGTACGAGTCACCGGTGGCGTCCTATCAAGAGCGAACGGGACGCTGGGTAGCCTTCGATACGTGGTCACAGCAGACGCCCGACGTCGTACGGTATGGTCTGCGGCCTGGCAAGCTCCTCCCAAACTCTGGATCGGTGGGAATCTCGGACAAAAACAGCCGCACCCAGGCTCTGCTCTCCCCGCTTACCCTTGGCCAGTTCGCCGGAAAGTGGTGTTCCTATGCTACCACTCCGGACCTGCCGGGAGATCAGCGCGAGGAGGATGGAGGCGCCCTTGTGTATGACTCAGAGCCGCTCGTTTCTCCCGTGGAGATTGTGGGGCGGCCGGTCGCCGAACTGACGGTTGCTCCCTCCACTCCCGAGGGCGTTGTCGCGGTTCGACTCTCCGATGTCGGACCCTCTGGGGAGGCATACCGGGTTACCTACGGGGTTCTCAATTTGGCCCACCGCCTCTCGCACGAATCTCCTGAGTCGCTTCGCCCGGGAGTCCCCGTCGTCGTCCGAGTTGCCCTAAATGGGATTGCCCACACATTTCGTGTCGGTAACCGAATCCGTCTCGCCATCTCAACTTCCTATTGGCCGCTTATCTGGACGCCTCTCGAATGGGGCCAAATCGAGCTTGCTCCCGAGCGTTCCTCTCTCGAACTCCCCATAGCGCGCGGACGCGGAAACAGCGTGGTCTTTCACCCGCCTGAGAGTGCGAGTCCCCTCGAGGTAGAGCAGCAAAGACCTTTCGAGCGCAATTGGACGATGCATCGTGACCTTGCTCGCGGAACCTCTGCGGTGGAGATTATCAGGAATGACGGTAGGCGCTTTATTCCGGAGATCGATCTCTCGATTGAAGATGCATCGAATGAGCGGTACTCAGTGGAACCGCGAGACCCATACTCTGCCTCCGGAGAAGTCAGGTGGAAGAGAGCGGTGATCCGAGATTCACTCGAGCTTCTGACGCACACTCACACCAAACTTAGTTGCACACGTCGCGAGTTTGTCATCGATGCGGAAATCGATGCTCAAGAAAATGGTAGGCGGGTATTCTCAGAGCATTATCATCGGACGATTCCGCGTGACCATGTCTGATCATGATGTCGGCGCTACATACACGTCCTAGCTCCACCAACTCGCTCAATGCGTCGCGATCCAATCCGCGGCGAACGCGGCAATCTGACCGAGCGCTCCAGGTTCAAGGCGGTCGCCACCTTCCTGTGGCGGAGTATGTCCCTCCAGAGAACATGGCTCACTCCTCTCCCAGAAATGCCATGATCAAAACGCTCGATCGATAGGCTATTTGGACAAAAACAAGCCCCACCGGTAGGTGGGGCTTGTGATTTACATCGCAGAACGGACATCCGTTCTCTACGAGTGACTAACCTTCGGCGTTAATCGCCTGCTCGCTCTCTACGTCAAAGAAGCGAACACGCTCCCAGTCGGGCTTGAACTTAGCCTCGTCACCAACTGAGAAATTGATGGTTGGCGGAGTTCGAGCGATAATGACGTGACTACCGGTATCTACGTAGACGTGAATCTCGGCACCGAGAGGCTCGATAACCTGCACGTTGGTCTTGATGCAGTCGCCTTCTTTGAGGTTCTCATCGTAGTGCAAGTCTTCAGGGCGGACACCAAAGATCACCTCTTTGCCGGAATAAGGCTTCAGATCGTCTGCAAGCGAGCTATCTACGGTAAGCTTGTAGTTGCCTTCGTCAATTACAATCTTGCCACCCTCTTCGGTAACCTTGACGGCCATGAAGTTCATGGGAGGCGAACCGATAAAGCCCGCGACGAAGCGGTTTACAGGATTGTTATAGAGTGAAAGAGGGTCACCGATCTGCTGGATAACACCGTCACGCATGACGACAATCTTGTCGCCCATCGTCATGGCCTCGACCTGGTCGTGGGTGACGTACACCATCGTTGCCTGGAGACGGTTGTGAAGGCCGGAAATCTCGGCACGCATCTGCACTCGCAGCTTCGCGTCGAGGTTTGAAAGCGGCTCATCGAAGAGGAAGACCTTTGGCTTACGGACGATCGCACGGCCTACGGCAACACGCTGTCGCTGGCCACCACTGAGCGCCTTTGGCTTACGATCAAGCAGCTCTTCGATATCAAGAATGCGTGCAGCTTCGTCCACGCGGTTCTTGATTTCCTCTTTTTGAAACTTGCGGATCTTCAGACCAAACGCCATGTTGTCGTACACCGTCATGTGCGGGTAGAGCGCGTAGTTCTGGAAGACCATCGCGATGTCACGGTCTTTGGGTGGCACGTCGTTGACGAGCTTGCCGTCGATGTAGAGCTCGCCGCTTGTGATGTCCTCGAGACCGGCAATCATCCGGAGCGTCGTTGTCTTTCCACAGCCCGACGGGCCAACAAGAACAACGAACTCCTCGTCTTGAACGGTAATGTTGGCGTTCTTAACTGCCTGAACATTGCCTTCATAGACCTTGGTGATTGACTTCAGTTCAACTGTAGCCATTGATACCTCCGTATCTTATTCTATAGGCGTACATTGTAGGGGGAGTTTCTATGATCTGTCAAACAGAACCTGTGCAGGGCGATGCTTCCCGGTGCAACAATTCCCCAACTAGCCGATGATATGGGCAGGTGAGAGTGTCAAGAGCAGGTAATTCGGGACGAAAACGGCCGTTGTTTGTCCGCCTCGTGGGCATAACCGCGGTTCTTCTTCTTGTCGTAATAGCTACGATGGTAGTCGGGCTCTTCCTTCTGGATGGGTTTCTTTTTGAGCCGATGAATGAGGGGGCACGGCCGGCAACTCTCCCTGATTCGGCAACGATGCCCGGCGATTCAGATATTGCTGCGGGGACCGGCGAACGTATCTTCGAGATCAAACCCAATCAGAGCTTGCGAACGATCAGTCGCCGGATGGTAGGCGAAGGGCTTGCTCGAAACGCACTCGCGGTCGAGCTCTACGGCAGGCTTCAGGGCTACGCGGCACGCCTGCAGGCAGGCCGCTACCTCGTCTCATCGCGGATGCCGCCCGTCGAGATTCTGGAGAAAATAGCTACCGGTGATGCGGTCTTTGACGAGCTCACCATCACGATCCCAGAAGGCTGGTCGGCGAACGACATCGAACTCTACCTCGAGGGCCTCGGTTTATTTACAAAAGAGGAGTTTGCCCCTGCGGTCGTCATGCAGCCGGCGTACCGCGACTTTCCGCTACTCGCCCCGCTCGAAGACGACACGATCCTCGACGGTTACCTCTTTCCCGATACGTACCGCATCTTCGAGGACTCGACGCCGCACACGATCGTGCGCCGAATGCTCGACAACTTCCACCTCCGCATGTCGCCATCTCTACTAGCAGAGGTCGAGCAGAGCGAGATGACGCTCCACGAGATTGTCACGCTTGCCTCGATCGTGCAGTCGGAGGCGGACGGCCCCGAGCAGATGCCGGACGTGGCCGGTGTCTTCTCGAACCGATTGCGTGATCGCATTCGCCTCGAATCGGACGCAACG
>JBMCTC010000120.1:0-9209 GCA_048624115.1 Spirochaetota bacterium | reverse complement strand
TGAGCATCGATAAGCAGCGGTTCACCGACTACCCCGACGACGCGTTAGCATATCGAGGCGGGTATGAGCGCTGCGGAGAGAACATTGCGAGCATCGGCGACAGCTTCGACCTCGAAAAGCTCATTGCCGACCACCCGGCGCACGGAACCTGGATCATCGACGAGGCCTCGTTCTACGACGAGCGGCTCGCCTACGTGATCAATCGGGAGAGTAGGGAGCGCGGGCTCGTGTTCATCTTCCCGACACTCATTTTAAATTTCAGACGCGAAATCTTTAATCCCACCGCACGCCTGCTGCTCGAGGTTTCGACCGACGTGTTTCCGCTTACCGCCTACTGCGAAGAGAAGAGCTGCATTGAGGACTCGTTCTACACCTACCGCTACTACAGTGTAGGCGGCAAGGAGTGCCCGGCGCTCTACTTTGATCCTTTGATTATCATCGGCGGTGATGCGGAACGCGAGGATTCACAAGAGCCGAACTACTGCACACGCTGCGATGCTCATCATTTCCTGCCCGGCAAAGAGTACGTTTATCTGGTGCTCAAGCCGCTTGGCGAGGCGGCGTCCCGCGGTGACCTCGAACCGCTCACCGAAGAGCTCACTCGGCTGCGTGACGGCTCGCCCGATTCGGCGCTCGCTCGTGACTTTTCGAAGCGCTACGAGGCGAACTCGCTCTACCACAACGCGCTGCTCGTCGACTGTATCGCGGAGCGAGCGCTCATCTACCTCTTCCTCGAGCTCAATCTGCTGAGTGCCCATCAGGTGCGCACGCTCGTCGAGGAGCTCGAGCTCAACCTCGACTACATGCGTCGCAGGCTGTCCGACAATCGCAGAAGTGATGTGCTGTAATCAATAATCTTGACATCGTTCGAGCCCGCGAGTACCGTGAGGCAAATCGCCTCGCGCGATTCCGCATCGCAGTCTGCGATGCAAGCATATCGTTTTTGAAAGTGAGGTAAGTATGAGAAAACGATCCATTTCTGTGCTCGTGCTGTTGCTCGCAAGCTTTGCCATGGTTTTCGCCGGGGGGCAGGGTGAAGGGGCAGACAGCGAGAGTGAGTTCTCGTTTGCGATGGTCACCGACGTCGGTGGCGTAAACGATCAGTCGTTTAACCAATCTGCATGGGAAGGTCTGCAGATGCTCGCAGAGGACTACGATGCGAACGTGAGCTACGCAGAGAGTGGCCAGGGTTCCGACTACGGTCCGAATCTCGAGACCGTCTACGACGCCGGCAACGACCTGATTTGGGGAATCGGCTTCCTGATGGCCGACGCCATTTTCGAGGCTGCAACGGTCAATCCGAATCAGAACTATGCAATCATCGACTTTGCCTGGGGAGACACACCCGACAACCTCGTTGGTGTGGTGTTCCAGGCGCAGCAGCCCTCGTTCCTCGTCGGCTACATCGCCGGAAAGATGACCGAGACCGGTACCGTTGGTTTTGTCGGCGGAATCGCCGGTGAGGTTATTGACCAGTTTGACTGGGGTTACCACGCCGGTGTAAAGGCTGCCAACCCGGACGTGGAGGTGCTTCGACAGTACGCCGACAGCTTCACCGACGCAGCGAAGGGCAAGTCGATTGCCAACCAGATGTACCTCGAGGGTGCGGACATTGTCTTCGCGGCAGCAGGTAGCGTTGGTGATGGAGTGATCGAGGCTGCGCGCGAGCAGGACAAGTGGGCAATCGGTGTTGACCGAGACCAGAATTACCTGGCTCCGGATCATGTTCTGACCTCTGCAATGAAGCGCGTCGACATGGCGATCTACAACGTCTCAGAGGCACTGATTCAGGGTGAGTTCCCCGGTGGGCAGACCCTCGTTCTCGGTCTCGAGGAAGAGGCGGTTGGTATCGCTCCGACTTCAGACAAGCATGTGCCGGCAGATCTTCTCGAAGAGGTTGCCGACATTCGGCAGCAGATCATCGACGGTGAGATCCAGGTCCCCTTTAGCGAGGCCACCTACGCAGAGTTGGGTTACGCCGACTAATCGGATTGGTGTGGGAGCCCTCTCAAGGGGCTCCCATTTTTTCGTTCAAGCGAAGAGGAATGAGCGTGTCAGACGAACAGACTCCCCGCGTAGAGATGCGTGGCATCACAAAGACGTTTGGTCCGGTCGTTGCAAACGACAACATTTCCCTCTCGATCATGCCTCAGGAGATCCACGCCCTACTCGGAGAAAACGGCGCCGGCAAGACTACGCTGATGAACGTTCTCTACGGACTTTATCCTGCCGATAGCGGTGAGATCTACCTAGATGGAAGGCGAATCGAGATTACTGAGCCATCCGATGCAATAAAGCTCGGAATAGGCATGGTGCACCAACACTTCAAGCTCGTAGAACCATTTACGATTGCCCAGAACATCGTGCTGGGAAGCGAGATTGTTGGTCCTCTCGGAGTACTCAAAGAGGCAGAGGCGTCTCGAGCAGTTCGAGAGTTGAGTGAACGGTACGGATTCGACGTAGACCCCGATGCGATTGTCATGGACGTGAGTGTCGGTACGCAGCAGCGCATCGAAATCCTCAAGGCGCTCTATCGTAACGCCGACCTTCTTATCCTCGACGAGCCTACGGCTGTTCTGACGCCGCAAGAGATCGATGAGCTCATCGTAATCATGCGGGGCCTCATTGAGCAGGGCAAAACGATCATCATTATTACGCACAAGCTTCGTGAGATCAAGGCGGTTGCAGACCGCTGTACGATCGTGCGACGAGGCAAGATGATTGAGACCGTCGACGTAGAGCAGACGAGTGAGCAGGAGCTCGCCTCGATGATGGTTGGGCGAAGTGTCAATCTGACGGTCGAGAAGGAGCCGGCGGAACCGGCCGACGTATTACTCTCGGTTGAGAACCTGCACGTCAAGGATTCCCGTGACCTTCCCGCCGTGGACGGTCTGTCCCTGGAAGTTCGAGCCGGGGAGATCCTCGGAGTTGCCGGCGTTGATGGGAATGGCCAAACCGAGTTCGTAGAGGCGCTCGTGGGTGTTAGGCCGGTAGCGTCCGGCACGATTCGGATGAAGGGCGAGGAGATCACGAACCTAGATCCTCGCGAAGTCAAGCGGCACCGCCTCTCATCGATTCCAGAAGACAGGCAACGTCGCGGACTCGTTCTTGACTACTCTGTGGCGGAGAACATGGTGCTCGGCATTCATGATCTCGAACCTTACTCGCGCCGTGGCATCCTCAACGACGGCGCGATTCAGGATCGTGCCAAAAAGCTCATTGCAGAGTTCGACGTGCGACCTCCCGAGCCCTCCTATGAGGCGGGTTGGCTTTCCGGGGGAAACCAGCAAAAGGTCATCATCGCGCGCGAGGTGAGTAATGCCCCTGACGTTCTTATTGCATCACAGCCAACGCGTGGACTCGATGTCGGCGCGATCGAGTTCGTTCACAAGTCGCTTATCGCGCAGCGTGACTCGGGGAAGGCGGTAATGCTCGTTTCCCTCGACCTGGATGAGGTAATGAACGTCTCAGACCGCATTGCCGTTATTTACGAGGGAAAGATCGTCGGTGTGTTTGACGCCAACGATGTAAATGAACACCAACTTGGATTCCTGATGGCCGGAGGAACGAATGAGTCAGCAGCTTCCTGAGCGAGCCGATCCTAAGCCGGTACCGCAAAAACAGACGCCGTGGCTTTTGCAAAAGCCGGTGTTTTTTGTTCTGATATCCATTGTCGTTGGCGTTCTCGTTGGCGCGATAATCCTACTGATCGCCGGCTACAATCCATTCGAAGCGTACGGCCAGATTCTCGCAGGGATCTTCTCCGGCCCTCGAAGCGTCGCTGCCGCGATTGTGCGCGCGACCCCAATTATCATGACCGGCCTTTCGGTGACCTTCGCGTTTCGAACCGGGCTTTTTAACATCGGCGCCGAAGGGCAGTTTATTGTTGGGTCGATGGCTGCCGCACTCGTCGGTTTTGCCGTACGCCTTCCGGCGTTCCTTCACATCCCGCTTGTGTTTCTCGCAGCGATCGTCGCTGGTGTGCTCTGGGGCGGTTTGGCGGGTTACCTCAAGGCGCGTTTTGGCGTACACGAGGTCATTGCCACGATCATGCTCAACTGGATCGCTTTTTACCTCAACAACTTCGTGATCGGCCTTCCGGGCGTCCAACGCCCCGAGAGCGAGGCGACCAATAAGATTATGAACACCGCTCGGATCGATGTGCTTGGCGCGTGGAAGCTCTCAGAGGAGGGGCTCGCATGGCGTGGAGAGAACGCAGGGACCTTCTTTGCCGAGCTCCTTCGAGCCGATCTCAACTTTGGGATTCTGATCGCGGTGCTGCTTGCAACGCTTGTCTGGTACACGTTGCATCGAACAACGCTCGGGTACGAGTTGCGTGCCGTTGGTTACAACAAGGTGGCCGCTGAGTACGGGGGCATCAACGTGCAACGAAGCATCGTAGTCTCCATGGCGATAGCCGGTGCCTTGGCGGCGCTCGCCGGGGCGGTGCAAGTAATGGGTCGAACGCAAGACATTACGAAGCTTGCAGTGATGGAGGGCAATGGGTTCGACGGCATAGCCGTGTCGCTCATTGGTAACAACACGCCATTCGGCAACGTCTTCGCGGGCCTTCTCTTTGGTGGACTCGTGCAGGGAGGTAGTCGAATGCAGGCGCGCCTGGGAGCACCGTCGGAGATCATCGACATCGTGATCGGGACAATCATCTTTTTTGTCGCTATCCCAAATCTGGTGCGCGTCATTGCGAAGTACTATCGCCGAAGACGGAATCGGGAGGTGAAACATGTTGGCTAGCATAGCCTTCTTGATCGGTCAGACCATGATGTACTCCTCGCCGCTTATTTTCACGTCGCTTGGCGGAACAATGTCCGAAAACTCCGGTGTCATAAATATCGGACTCGAGGGAATGATGGTGGTCGGGGCGTTCACCGCCGCCGCTGCCGGATATTTCTCCGGAAATCCCTGGATCGGTTTCATGGCCGGCGGCGTCATGGCCGGCTTCTTCGGACTGCTCCACGCGGTGGCTTGTGTGACGTTTAATGCGGACCACGTTGTCTCGGGAATTGCCATAAACTTTTTGGGCCCCGGCTTCTCTTATTTTGTGAGTCGGCTGCTCTTTGATGGTGCCACGCAGACTCGTTCGCTTGGCCTCGAAAACAAGATCCCACGGCCGTTGAACGGGCTGTTTGGGACGAACTCGTTCTTCGAGCTGCTCCTTAATCGGTACGCAACCGCATACATTGCGCTGATAATGGTGGTCGCTGTCTGGTTTCTACTCTACCGCACCCGTCTCGGCCTGCGTATTCGTGCGGTCGGCCAACATCCGGAAGCTGCCGATACGCTTGGCGTCCACGTCCGGAAAGTCCGCTACTTCTCGGTGATCGCCTCAGGTGTCCTCGCGGGCTTTGGTGGAGCAACGCTCAGTATCGCGATAATCTCACAGTTCCGACCGGGTCTGATTTCGGGCCAGGGCTTCATCGCGCTTGCTGCGATGATCTTTGGTAAGTGGAAGCCGCAGGGCGCGCTCCTCGCGTGCTTGCTCTTTGGCTTTGCGCAGGCGATGGTGGTCTTTCTGGGTCTTAGAACCGCAGCCATTCCGACGCAGATTATGAGTATGTTGCCGTACGTCTTGACGCTCGTCGTGCTTGTTGGCTTCGTGGGCAAGTCTGTTGCGCCACGCGCAGTGGGAAAACCTTTCGGCAACGATGCATGACCTTTACGAATGAGTTCCTCTGGTTGGCGATGCTGCTCGTCAACTTCGCGATCATTCTGCTGATGTACCGCTTTGCTGGGCGCATGGGGCTCTTTATATGGATCCCCATCGCGACCATCACAGCAAACCTGCAGGTGCTCAAGACCGTCGAGATATTCGGGCTCACCGCGACACTCGGCAACATTGTCTATGCCACCACGTTTCTCGTGACCGACATACTGGGCGAAAACTACGGCCGTAAGGACGCAGGTCGTGCGGTTGCCGTTGGGTTCTTGAGCTTGATCTCGGTGGTTGTTTTGATGCAACTGGCACTTCTTTTCGAGCCGAGCGTCGAGGATTTCGCGCAGCCGCACCTCTCGGCGATCTTCCAGATCTTGCCGCGGGTGACGTTGGCAAGTGTGGCCGCCTACGCATTGAGTCAGTATCACGACGTATGGGCGTATCAGTTCTGGAAGAAGCGTTTTCCGCAACCGCGACGAATTTGGATTCGCAACAACCTGAGCACGCTGGTCAGCCAGCTCATCGATAGCGCCATCTTCTCGTTTGCAGCATTCCTCGGCGTTTTTGAGTTGTCCATCGTAATCGAGATCGCCGCAACAACGTATTTGTTCAAGGTTATCGTTGCCGTAGCAGACACGCCGCTTGTCTACCTTGCGCAGCGTTGGAAGGCACGCCGCAGAGTCAATGAACCATACCAGGAGAACGCATGATCACTGATCTCAAGGAAGAGATTCGCTGCGGATCCCCGCTCTACGTTAGCGAGGTACGCTCCTACTTTGCGCGACATTCCGGAGCTAAGACGATTGCTTACTCTTTGCTCTTGCCCGATACCGAGAATCATCGGGTTGGCTCGGTCAGGGTACCGGCTCCCGAAGATCTCAGTCAGGAAGAGCGCGCGGTTGCTGTCGACTACCTCCAGGCCGAGTTCTACAATCTATTGACCACGCTTGGCGGAAGGGCCCTCTCGATCTATCTCGGGAAGGATGGGCGCGTTCTCCTTCCTTTTATTGAGCCGGTCGTGTCGAGCTTTCAGGTGGCGCTGCCGCGGAGCGAACGGAGAGGCGTTGGTCGAGTCGTCAATGTCATTGAGAGAATGCTTGCCGCTCTCGACGGCAAAGCTACCGAGCCGGCTCACTTCGACATCAAAGTGATCGTCGATGATCCGCCGGCGCTTCCCGAGAACTACTCGTTTCACGCGGAGACCGATCATACACTTGTCGCCGTGACCGAGAACCTCAAGGGGAAGGTGTTTTGTGGTCTCGATGTTGGCGGCACGGACATCAAGGCGGCACTCGTTGTAAACGGCACGCTCGTCGGACTCAAGGAGCACGACTGGAACCCGGCGGTGCTCACGAACGTTGAAGAGATCATTGGTCCGATCGTCGATACTGTTCGAATGCTTGCCGCGCGCGCCGTCGCGGGTGAGAGGTCGGACGAACCTGCCTTTGCCTCACTCTACGAAGAGGGACTCGACAAGAACATCGCGCCTGGTCGTCTCCACGAGATTTCCGACGCCCTCGAAGAGCAGGCGGGAAGCCTTAGGGTCTTTGACGGCATTGGAGTCTCGTTTCCCGACGTGGTAGTGCGGAACAAGGTTGTTGGTGGCGAGGTACCAAAGACACTCGGAATGCGGTCGAATGCCGGGCGTGACTTCGAGGAGCAGTTCTCGCTTCTGACAAAGCTTGACGATACGCTCGCAGCATATTGCGTTTCCGACGGCCGGGTGTATAGTGCCAACGACGGGCCGATGGCGGCTTTTACTGCCGCGGTGGAGCTCTCTGCCTCACCGCAACGTCACCTGGCCGAGAAGGGCGTGTTTGCGCATTCGCTCGGCACCGATCTGGGTTCCGGCCTGGTGCTTGCAGACGGAAGCATTCCAGAGATACCGCTCGAGATTTACAACATGATCATCGATGTCGGATCGGCGGCGTTTCGCGTTCTGCCGGCGCTCGACGTACGGAGTCTCCGGAACACGAACACGGACATCTCGGGGACCATGCAACGCTTCACCAGCCAAACCGGAGCGTTCCGAGTTGCGTATGCGTACGCGGTGGAACACAAGCCGGAGCTCATCGACCGAGCGCGCGAGAAGGGATACCTCAGGAGCGAAGGGGAAGAAGGAGAAGAGCTCGTAATCGTCCCTGAGCAGCCGGAGGACATGCGCAAAGCGTATTTGGCATATCTCATGGCAGAGGCTGAGACCGAACCGGCGATTGCCGAGGTGTTCCGGGACATCGGGGAGTTCCTCGCACTTACGTGGAGTGAGACCGAACGGATTCTCGGTACGGGGCTGTCGACACGCTTTTTGTTCGGGCGTCTCGTGAAATCGGACTACTGTTTTTCACTAATGAAAGAGGGAGCACGCCGCCGGGCCCTTGACCTCGAGTTCATTGCCGCCGACAGCAGCATGGCGTACACCCCGCTCATGAAGGAACTTGCAGCCTCCGAGGAGTTCACCGTCGCGCAGTTCGGCCAGGCGATTGGGGCTGTCTACTTCGCCAATCGATAGCTCAGTCGGTGGAAGGGCATTGATCGTTACTCCTTCCAGGGGAAGATCATGCCTCGCAGCGTGCGCTTTCCGACTCGATCCCGGTCCTCTATCAGAAGTGCGTCCCATGGAATCGACTTCCGGTTGGCGTCCGGGTTTTCCTCGAGATAATCGTACTTATAGAGCCGCAACTTAAGGGCCACTTGGTGCCACAGCACCAATCCCGCAAAGCCCGGAAGCAAAAATGCAGTAAAGAACGAACCGATTGCTATTGCCAGCGATCCAATCCCAAGGAGGATCGAGAAAAACGTGTTGTCAAAAAAGACGACGAAGCATTTGCGTAAGACCTTTTTGTTCTGACTGTCGAGCTGGGCTCGAATGGGAAAGAAGAACTGGCTGGCAAAGAGCCAGATGATTAATGCCCAACCGAGGAATACGATTGCCGCAAAGCCGAGCAAGTTGCCCATGTTCGCGTAAACCGGGAAACCGATAAATAGAACAAGGCCAATACCTACAAAGATCAACCCAAACACGGTAGAAGAGACCCACGTTTCTCTCAGGTAGGGGACGAATTTAGTGAACTCAGGACGCTCATAGTTGGCAATGTCCCGAGCCATCATCGCAACGACGCCGCTGTAGATGCTAATCAAGACGATGCTGACGGCGTGCACGAGGACGATCGGAAGTAGACCAAAAGGCGCTACAGCTTGCGGGAGCAAGAAGGGAAGTGAGAGCAGGGCGATGAATCCGAGATTCATAATGACGACCCCGAGAAAGTTGTCCCACATGTCAAAGAAAGCTTTCTTGATCAGAAACCCAAACATGCCGTGCAATATATTGTTTTTGGTTGCCTATTGTCAGTGCAACGGCGCTGCCCTACACTGATTTCGATGAAAAAACGCCGAACCCGCACGGTCTCTCGCTCTGCTCCGTTTTCCCTTTTGGTGAAGCCGGCAGGGCCTGACTGCAACCTGCGCTGTACATACTGTTTTTATCTCAAAAAGGCGGCGGTATTTGCGGATCGAGAGACCCACCGCATGAACACCGATG
>JBMCTC010000119.1:0-9225 GCA_048624115.1 Spirochaetota bacterium | reverse complement strand
TGGTGTAGTTACGAAAATCTCAGTGAAGGAGAGATGTATGAAACAACGTTTTGCTTCCGTTCTGCTCGTTCTGCTCATGTTAGGCGGCGCAGCCTGGGCGCTCGAAGACAACCTATCGGACTTTATGTTCGAGAACATGGTAGACACCTGGCGCGAGTCGTCGGTCAACCTGTACCCCGAGCTCAACGTGGAGCGCAATCCGAGCGTCGCGTTGGATGTGGATCGGATACTGCTCTTTCCAGCACTCGACCTGGATATCTTCAACTTCACGGATGATGTGGAAACAATTCCCGAGCCGCTCGCGAACGCAGGGGGTACCGAGACGACTACAGAGAAGTACTTCGACTTTCGCGACACCGGCGCGTCCGGCTACATCCCGCTCGACGGCAACATGGTCGTGGGAGGCGCCCTTTTTGGCGGACTCTTCAACTACAACCGGGAGGTTGTAGATGCCAACTTCTCGTTCGCGAATGAGACCATCACGCGGACATATCAAGACAAGTTTAACCAGCTAATCATAGGCGGCTTGTTTGCAATTGGGCTTGACGCACTCGATCTCGGCGTTGCAGCCCGGTACGAGAGATACGGGGACCCGGCCGAGGAGGAGTTCGAGTGGATCGCTGGTGACCCAGGGGCGGATGAAACCTACACCACCAACTTAGGGTCCACCGGCAGCACCCAGAACGTCATCGAAGCCATCGCCGGCACTCGCTTGGTTCAAGACGCGCTTGAGTTTGGAATCGGAGCCGGATTCACCGTTGACACGATCACTTGGGACGAGTATCAGGCCGTAGACACGGACGCGGATGGCTACCGAGACACGGTAGTTCCTTACGAAGAATACGCTACATCCACAGAGGCGTGGGGTCTCGGCTTCTCATTCTACGACAGCAAGGATGAAACACGAGAAACGGTCGTCGCCCTCTATCCGCATCTTCTCTACGAGCTCTCAGATCCACTGACGCTTGTCGCAAGTGGCTACTGGTTCCCTATTTCAAGCAGCGTAGTCACCTTCTACGAGCGAACAGCCGAAACCGACGAGAGCATCACGACATCTACTACGGATTCCGGCCTCGCAAACTTTGGCCTCCTGACAGGTGTCGAATGGCGGCCCGTTAATCGATTGGAACTTCGCACCGGCCTCGGATACGAGTTCAGTCGGTGGAACTACTACGATGAGATCTTGGACGCAACCGGCACAAGCACATACGACGCAAACAACACCGGCAACTATGCGGAAGATGCATTGGGTGGCGTGGAACCGCAGGAGGACGATGTCGTATCAAATGGCAGTCGTGTCTCATCTACTCGACAACGAGTAAGCATCCTCACCGGAGCTATGTGGAATCCCGTTCCGCGCATTCGGTTCTACTCAGACGCCGACTTCAACATTGCGTTTGAAAAGGACGAGTACAAACTCTACGACACCACCGCTGGCGACGTCTGGACGGAGACCGACGAGAGTAACGATCTCGACTGGTCGGCCAATGTCCTCGTCGGCTTCGCGTTCCAAATGAACGACTCGCTGACCCTTGGTATGGAGATCAGCAACAGAGTCGTAAGTCGCGGAGACCGCGGTCGATCTACCGACTCCCTGCCAACAGGTCCAGATGGCGTGACGAACAATCCGGGCGGCAATCTCATAGACACCGGCGACGGCCGCTTCTCGATAAACCTGTTTCTTATCGTAGGCCTGTAACGCTCGCATCGTTTCTAATGAGAAAGCCCCGCCCCGGCGGGGCTTTTTTTTTGCCTACACCCGCCCCAAGACCAGCGTCGAGTTGTGGCCGCCGAACCCAAACGAGTTCGACACCGCCACGTCAAGCTTCTTCTCTACGTGCTCTGTCGGCAGTTGCACCGGAGGGCATGCGGGGTCAAGCGTCTCGATGTTCATGTTCCCCGGCACCACCCCCTCGCGAAGCGCTTGAATCGCCACAATCGCCTCGACCCCCGCTGTCGCACCGAGAACGTGCCCATGGTACGACTTGGTCGAGCCGATGAGGGTCTTGTCGCTCGTGCTCTTGATAAGCTCGTAGATACCCTCGAGCTCGACCACGTCTCCGGCGGGTGTGGAGGTTCCGTGCGTGTTGATGTATCCGATCCGCTCGGTATCGAGCTCTGCCTGATCAATCGCCATTTGCATCGATCGTGCGATGCCGTGACCCTCGGGGTCGGGCTGGACAAAGTGGTGCGCATCTCCCGACATGCCGCAGGAGAGCACCTCGGCCAAGATCGGAGCGCCGCGGCGTTTCGCGTGCTCGTACTCCTCGAGAATCAGCACCGCCGCGCCTTCGCTCAACACAAAGCCGTCGCGATCGACATCGTAGGGGCGCGAGGCACTCTCGGGCGAGTCATTTCGGGTGCTCAGCGCCCGCATTACCGAGAAGCCGGCGATCGAGAGTTCGGTCAACGTTCCCTCGGCTCCCCCGGTTATCATGATATCGGCCATGTTGTGTTGGATAATCATCATGGCCGTTGCCATCGAGTGGTTCGCAGTCGCACACGCGGTCTGTAGGCTCAGGCTCGGGCCGGTTATGCCGTAGAGAATACTCAAGACACCGCTTGCCATGTTGCCGATCGAGAGTGGAATGTAGAAGGGACTCACCCTCCGAGGCCCCCTTTCCGCGAGGGCCACCGAGTTCTCGTGTTGTACGGTCAACCCGCCGATACCGCTTCCGACGCTCACACCGATTCGATGGCGCGCGGTAATGCTATCAAGTCCAGACTGTTCGGCAGCCTCGGCTGCGGCAGCTACAGCGTAGTGGCAAAACGCGTCCATCCGCTTCGCGCTCTTGAGCATCTCACCCTCGAAGTAACGCGTATAGTCAAAGTTTTGCACATCACCTGCGATCTGAACGGGCAAACGAGACGCGTCGAATCGAGTGATCGGTCTGATTCCGCTTCGCCGCGCCATGATCGCCTCCCACGTCTCGCGTGAGGAGTTTCCCAACGGGTTTACCGTCCCTGTTCCTGTAATGACAACACGTCGGCCGTTCATGCGTTCGCCCCCCTGATGCAGCTGATAGTAGCTCGAACCAGGCGGCGGAGTCGTTTGGTATCGTCTTGAGTTATTGTGCGATTGTCTGATTCGGCATAAGCTGTTTGGGTGACTCTCTACTTCTTTATTCGCCAGCTCGAAACCGACACCCGACGGCTGATGGGCCACGAGCGAGAGGACGATGCGATACACGAGCTCTTGTATTGCGAGCGCGGGACCGGGACCCTCGAACACATGGGGCGCCGCACTCCTGTTCTTCCGGGCGACCTCCTGTTTGATCCGATTGGCAGGCTTACCGGCAGGAACGATACGGTCTCGCTCGTTCAGGTGCTCTTCTCAGAAGAACTCTTCTCGCCGGCGGTGCCTACCGAACGCGAGGCCCTCTACGTCCTCGGCCTGATCAAGATCCACGCCCGAAAACAGAATCGGATCAGCCTCTCGTCAATCGGCGGTGAGCGGGTGGCAAAGCTCCTCGACAACATGCTCTGGGAGTTTCGCGAGCGACGCAGGGGATACTCGTGGGCGCTTCGGCTCAAGCTAATCGAGTTACTCATTACAGTCATGCGCGACAGACAATTCCCGATAACCATCCGCGGCCTAAAACCCATTCCAAACACGCGGATGCAGGACGTGATCATGTATCTCGAGCGCGAGTTCGTAAACCCCGTCACCGTAGACGACGTGCTCGCCCTCGTCCCGCTGAGCCGCAGCCACTTTCACGCGCTGTTCAAAGAAGAAACGGGCGAGACCTTCGTCTCCTATCTCTCCTCGCTACGCTGCTCCCGCGCGGCGGAACTCCTGTGCGCGACCGAGCGATCAGTGCTCGAAGTCGCGCTTGACTCAGGCTTCAACAACATCAGCCACTTTTACCATTTGTTCAAGCGACACTTCGGGGTCACGCCTCGCGAGTACCGAGAATCCCGCTGCCACGAGGCGGAGCGAGTTTCGGGCCTAACGCCCCACAATTGACCGGGCTGGTCTGCCGGGCTAAGCTGATGTCATGTATGGCCTTCGCACCCTCCCACTCCTCGCCGCCGTCCTCTTCCTTGCCCTGCCGTCCTTTGCAACCGGCAACCGCGAGGTGGGCAGCGCCAACAACGAGAGAGGAGTCGCGCCGGGGTCGCGCATCGAGCTCACCGGGCGCGTCCGACGAGTAGGCGCCGAGCCCTTCTCGACCCTCGTCATTACCGACGAGCTCTCGCGAGACTGGCACGTTCTTGCAGAATGGGAGCCTGTGGTGGCCGCCTACGAGCAGCGCGAGGTGACGGTCGGTGCGGTCGTCTCCCGGCGCGAAATGGAACTCGCCGACGGGACCAAGCTCCCGCCGCGGTGGGAGCTCGCCGAGGTTGAGCTCATCAAGCCACAGCCCGAGTAGATCAACCTAACGAGCAAGCGCTCCTCATGGGCGGTGCCGCCGCTACTGTCGTGCGCGGCGGCGCTTGACATGAATCCCACCCATACGCCCTATTGACACCATCTCCAATTTAGGAACGATTAAACGCATGAAAAGGCTTGCTTTCTGTTTCGTCGCACTCGCGATCGTCCTTAGCTCCTGCGCGACGGGACCTGCGCCGTCGCCCGCGATGAACGGCTTGATCCCGAACCTCGAGGAGAGCGGGTACGGAGCTACCCGCTCGTTCCAGACCGACGAGGGCAAGGTAATCTTGATTTGGCCACGCGACCTCGTTGAGCTCTATGAGTCCGCCCAGATGCAGGGCGAACGCGTCTATCTCTACACCCGCGTCGGCGCACGCTCCAACGATGGAACGACGATCCTTCTCATCGTTGACGAGTCGGGCACTCTCCCTCCGGAGGAGCTACTGTAAACCTGTGGCAGTGTTCGTGGAGTCAGTCAATCAGATCGCGAGTTGTAGCGACGGGCACGATCTCTGCGCTTGTCAACTCAGCAAACGCCGGGCCGGTCGCGTGAAGGTAAAGGCCGTCCAGGCGCACATAGATCCGCTCGATCACGTCGGTTACTGAGTCAAGAATGGGTCCCCATAACAGCAGCGCTGCCTGCGTTTGAGCCTCTTGAGGTATACCTCGGCCATCACGAGCCTCGGTGATTATCGGGTCCAGAGCAGCTCGCTCGATAAAAACAGCTTTCGGCAAACCCCGCGACGCCACTACAGCCGCCGCGTACGCCGGCCCTGAATCGCCGGGATTCGCAATCACCTCAACGGCAATCTCGCCCGGTTCGAGCGACTGCTGGATCGTGTTCCAGAAGACCTGCCTCGGGAGATCGATATCCAACACTTTCTCAGTCATTCCTTCGATTACCAACCTCTGCTGCTGAGCGTCGGCGAGCGCCCGGTCGTAGTCCCGTCGCTCGACGCTAATGAACGCAGGGAAAACAGGTTCGGGAGGCTCCAGCTGTGAGACCCAGGCTCGCCAGCGTTCGTATTCTCGGGAAAGATCAGCATCCGACTCAGCCTCTATTGCGTTTCTGACTTTGGAAGAAATCGCAGGAAGCACGCCACTTCGGATAAGAAGCAGATCATAGAAATGTTCGGCTACCCAGGGCGCCGAGTTGTCCAGGCCCTCGACTACGCCGGCGAAGCTCCAGAAGAACCTGTCGAACTCGTTTCGTAGCGTCGCCGCGTCTTGGGCAGAAAGGTGGGGCAAAATCGATTGACCTGCCCGCTGCACTGTATAGATCGATTCGCGAAAAGCGTCTGCAGCATCTGCGAGCCGTCCCTGTTCCATCAGCGACTGGCCGAAATGGTGCTGTGCTGTTGCAGTCAGTCGAGACGACGAGCCAAGCGTCTGCAACGAAATCTCAGCCAGGGACTCGACTAGTTCGTGCGCCAGCTCGAGGCGATCCGTCCGGCGATAAAACTCTGCGAGATTAGTGAGAGTGTAGACGTAGTCGAAAAACGCGAATCGGTCTTTCGCCGGCAATGCGTTGCCAGCTTCACGCAACATATCCGAGGCGAGTTCATAATCTCCGGATACCGTGAGCATGGCGCCGTAGTTTGCCCGGCCAACGGCTGTAAGATAGTGACGCGGCGCGTACTGCCGCGCGCGGATATCGATCGCGGCCGCAACAAGACGCTCTGCCCGCGCGGTGTTGCCAAGCGCAAACTCTGTCAGCGCGGCCATCGCAGCGGTTGCGGCATACTCAAAATGATCGGTGCCCTGCGTTTGCGCCCGCACTGCCAACGCTTCTTCATACAGCGGCTGAGCGAGATAGTGGCGTTCCAGCCGCCGGTAGCTGTCAGCGAGTCTGTCTACCGCGTTGGCGTATCGTGGATCACTTCTCCCTATGGTTTCAGCACGAATGTCGCGTGCCTCCTGAAAGACCTCTGCCGCTTCCAGGTAACGCCCTGACCAGTACAAAACGTCTCCGAGGTTGATTCGTACGCTCGACGAGCCAAATGAGTTTCCAGTGCCGTTCCGAGCTGCAATATCGAGATTCTCCCGGAACAGCGCCTCAGCTTCCCAGTGCCGATCGTGCAGGAGCAGAAAGAAACCAAGATTGTTGGCGGCCCTTCCAACCGAGTGGTGATCCGGGCCGAGCTCCTTCCGATGCATTTCCAGGGAGGTACGAAACATCTGTTCGGCTTCTTGATCTATGCCCTGCCATTGAAGAACTCCTGCAAGGTTCTCCAGTACCGTTGCGTAGGCAATCGGTCTATCCGATCGCAGCGCACCGCGGTTCTCAAGAGAACGTCGCAGCCACTTCTCCGCGTCGTCGTAGTCTCCGACAGCTCGATAGATCAGCCCCAGGTCGTTGAACGCCACACCCAAGAGATTGTGGCCGGTAGGGAGAGACGTCTCGTAGATATCGATAGCCCGTCGGGACAACTCAACGGCCTCATCAAGTTCGCGCAGCGTGTTCAGCGTGTTCGCGAGATTCCTCATCACATCAGCGTACGCGACGGTGTCAACCTGTCCGATATACTCGTAGATCTCCATGCTTCTTCTGAAGTGAACGACCGCGTCGCCAAAGGCAGAGTCTCGATCAAGTGCAACCGCGAGGTTGAAGTGTGTCGTCGCTTGCGAGAGGCTGTTTCGCAGTCCGATCGCGGTGCGCATTTCAATGGCCTGACGGTAGTAAGATATCGCTCGGGCATCGTGCCCGATCTCCGCGTTTATCACGCCGAGCACGTTGAGAGCATTCGCGTGGGTTTCCGTGTTCTCGAAGACACTTGTGCGAACGAACTCCTCCGCGCGCTCATACCAAAGGAGGGCCTCGTGGAGATTGCCCATTTTCCTGTGCACTGCGCCCAACTCACGAAGTGTCAGTTCAAAGAGATGCAGGTCGCGGCCCGGAGCCGAGGCGTGAATCGCCGCGGACTCCTCCAACGCTTCTGCGGCGGCCGCGTGGTCCCCACCCCGGTAAAGGACAAAGCCGAGCTCATAGGCGTCCCTCGCCTGCTCCGCAAACGGACCGCTTGATCCGCCCCGATTCCTTTCGACAATCGTCCGGTAGAACGGTATAGCCTCTGCGTACATTTCGCCTTCGCGATAGAGGTTCGCAAGGGAACGAACTGTCTCGATAGTCTCCTCGCTACCTTTGCCAAAAAGTCGTTCTTCGATCCGGAGTGAGTGCTCAAGCTGCTCCCCTGCCTCCGCTACCCGGTGCTCGTCTATCAGTGCGTCCGCAAATCGCTCAAGCGTCGCCAAATGCTCAGTAGAGTCCTCGCCAAAGCGCCGACGCGCCATATGAACTGCGGCCATGCGGAAAGACGGTGAGTTCGGCTGGTTACTGACTTCTACGTCGCCCCAATCCGAGAGATCGAATAGAGACAGCTCGTACTCGCCTTGCTGCGGACCCTCGGGACCGGACAGAATCACATAGTGAATTTCGCCGTCGGTCGCGCGGACAACTGCCCCCTTGAGTTCGCCCACCATTACGGAGCCGTACTCGTCGAGCTTGTCAGGCACAAAGACTCGAAGGATAGACTCAGCGGGACCCTTGTACAGCACACCGAATACTTCCCCCGGACTCGGCCGGTGGGCGAATGCATCCTGGTGGCGATCGAAATGCACTGGATCCTGTTCGTCGTATACCCCGTTGAATGTACCTGGCTCTCCGATCCACCGTGCCTGGACATTCTGGGCATCTGCAGCTGCTAACGATCCGCACAATGCAAGAATCAGAAAGAGCCCGCGGTTGATAGTCATGATTCACCACCTATGCGCACGCCAACGACCCTTCAGAACCCCGCACCTGTACCGCCCAGCGACTTCATTGGCGACACGGCGTCTCGCAACGCCGCTGCCAAAGAGCGGCGGGCGCCTGATCCCGCCGCTTGCCGTGTCCAAGATCATCTCATCATTCGACGGATCATCGTCGCCATGTTCAGCGTACAGGTCCGCGCCTCCGTCGTAGACTATGGTACCATCGCGCATCAGCAGCCAATAATCCGCACTCGAATCATAGTTGCCGGCCACGTGTTCATGATAGGACAACTTGGCGCGTCCACGCAACTACCCGCTGGCGCCGGCTCGAGGCGGCGGTTGCAGCATCGCCAATCGCATGCATCACCATCTTGGCGTGGACCGCATGTTCGTGCGCAGCACGAACTGCATGCTCACCAAACGCCATCGTCCCCTGCATAAACTCTGACACCGTTCTGATAACTCTCCACCTCACTCGCGTACGCTGCCCGTGGTCCCGGGAACAGCCCCGCAAGGAACCGGGGCTCTAATGATCTGTCATCAAGGATTGGATCGGAAGAAGTTGCATCGGTCATCGTCTTCGTTCCCAGGTGGCCGGATCCCGTGCGAGGTGCATAACCGCGAGTACGGAGACTGAATCTGAACCATCTACGTAGAACACGCCGTAGGGAAATCGAGCGACCGGTGCACGTCGAATATCGTGCTCAACTACGGCAAACATCCGAGACTGTTCTCGAATGCGGTCAAAGGTTGCTTCAACGGCATCCAGGAAGTCTATGGCGACATGCCGTCCACGCTCGCGAGTAAACCATTGTGCCGCCTCACGGATGTCTGATTCCGCAATCGAACGAACGACGAGGCGTTTCACGCAGGAAGCGACCCCTCAATGCGAGCGCGTACGTCCTCCCACTGCGATCCTTGCTCCGGATTATTCCGGTACGCGTCATACCGCTGCTTCAACTCAGCACGTTGTTCGTCGGTCAACGCGTAGTTCTCTTCGGTAGACTCCCAGAGTGATTCCGCGATTTCTCGCTGTTCCTCGGGCGTGAGCTTCCTGATCTCGGCTATGATGGCTTCTTTGGTCATCTCGGCACTCTCCA
>JBMCTC010000118.1:0-9235 GCA_048624115.1 Spirochaetota bacterium | reverse complement strand
TTCCGGCCCGCGCGGAAGTGGAGAGCCCGGTGGCGGCGGCGAACCCGGAGGCGATAGGCCCGGCGGGGGTGGTGAGACCGGTGAGAGCCGGGGAGCCCAACGATACCTTGTGAGTGAGAATCCTGTCAGGGGCCAAGTGGGATAACTGTCCCTGATGAAGTGCTATCGGTTTGAACACTGCGGTGGCGGACGTCCGTCCCTCAGGAAATTGTTGTATTTTTGTTGTAACCCGCCGACTGAGAGAACAAAGAAAAACCTTCCTCAATTGAGGAAGGTTCTAATCCCTTCCGGGATAAAAATTTAAACTTGCCCGAGAGAGGACTTGAACCTCCACGGGGTTACCCCCACTAGACCCTGAACCTAGCGCGTCTACCAATTCCGCCACTCGGGCTTGCGGCGATCAAAAAGTAGCACCGGGCATAGGTGATGTCAATATGCCCTGCAGGCATGGGAGTTCAGAGTCGGTGTCGGCAGTAGAGCCCCACGTTGAACTTGAAGATGGAGCTGGGCTTGGGCGCGAAGGATTCCGGGAAAGACGACGCATGAGCACGAAGCAAGCAGTATTGCGATACGTTTCATCTTTTTCTCCTCAGTTCCCTGATACGGCACGATTGATCTGGCATCTATTGCCGATTCCACGCAGTCCGGCTGCAACCGTATATTAGGACTCATTGGAGATAATCATGAAACGATTAGTACAAACCATCGCCGTCGTTCTTCTCTTGCTTGTGGGGGTCGCTCCGCTGAGCGCACAGCCTGCCGGCCCGGGGAATGAGCTCTTCCTTAACCACGCCGACGGACCACTCCAGGTCGAGTTGGTGGCAGAGACCGGCTTTGTGAAGGTGTTCTTCCACACAATCCAGATCGGCGAGTCGGGAACGGTCTTTGACTACGTAAAGGAGGGCGGACAGGAGATCCTCTACCCGTTCTCCCGTTTTACCGGCGAGCTCGAGATTACAGATCGGCACGCGGTGATCTTTCTCTACCAGCCCCTTCGCCTCGAGACGCAGAGTAAGTTCGACTCAGACGTAACCATTGACGGGGTCACCTTCGAAGCCGGCTCGTCGGCCGACATCGTCTACAGCTTTCCCTTTTATCGGCTCAGCTACCTCTACGACTTTGCGGCGAATGAGAATCTCGAACTCGCGGCGGGACTGAGCCTGCAACTTCGAAACGCCTCGATTAGCTTCGAGAGCTTTGAGGGCGGCGCATCACCGCAGAACGAGAAGCTCGTCATCAGCCAAAACCTCGGTCCGGTTCCGATTATCAAGTTGCGCGGAGAGTATCGATTCACCGACTCGGCTATCAACGGCGCATTTATCGGCCTCGAAGCCGACGGCTTCTACGCCTCGAGTGCGTTTATCAACGGCGCGAGCTACGCCTTTGAGGGGTCGATATTTGACGTCTCGCTTCGAGCGGGCTTTTCGCCACGGCCGGGTCTCGACCTCTTCGCGAATGTGCGTGCGCTCGGCGGTGGCGCGGAGGGCACGCGCGGCGACTCGCGAGAGTTCTGGACCGAGTCGCGCGAAGGCTTCACCGACAACTTCCTGACGACGATGTCCGTCACGTTGGGCGCCCGCGTCCGGTAAGGCTGCAACTACTCCCGGGAGACGAGCAACTGCACGCCGTCTCCCGGACTTGCGAGCAGCCTCTTCGTGGCCGGCGGCACGAGCCGCAGAGACACTACATCTCCCGGCGTGAACACGCCCGTCATCTGCGCCCCCTTGCACCCGACAAAAAACCGATGCAACATGAATCACCATGATCAACCTAAAGAGCAATTGCAAGTATAGCCTCGTCGTGCCCACGAGCATGGGCGTACGAATCACGCCGAAAGACCGCCAGCCGGTGCACACGAGCTCGACCTTTGAGATGCAGGGCACGAGTGCGGAGACGAACGTAGCAAGTATCCCCGCCTCGCTTGGCCTTCCCACCCACGTCTTGACCAAGTTCGTCGCGGGAAGCCCAATCGCGCGCTTTATCCAGGCAGACTTGCGTGCCCGCGGCATGACCTACGAGGGCCCGGAAGTCGATCAGGGCGATGCTTGGGGCTTTCGTCATCAGTTTAATATCGCGGACAGCGGCTTTGGTGGTCGCGGCCCGCGCGTGCACAACGACCGAGCCGGCGAGGTTGGGCGAACGCTCACCATCGCCGATTTTGACGCTTCACGGCTTTTCGGGAAAGACGGGGTACAGATCCTCCACGTCTCCGGCCTAATCGCCGCGCTCTCGGAGCAGACTTCGGAGTTCTGCACCGAGCTCGCCCGCATAGCACACGATCATGGCACACTCGTCTCGTTTGACCTGAACTACCGAGCAAGCTTCTGGAAGGGCCGGGAAGATGAACTCTCGAAGGCGTTTGCAGACATTGCCGGCCACGCCGACATTCTCGTTGGAAACGAGGAAGACTTTCAGCTCGCTCTCGGGATCGAGGGTCCAGAGGCGGGTGGCGCGAGCCTCGCGGACAAAATCGACTCGTTTAAAGAGATGATTTCCCGCGTCAAGAAGCGCTACTCGCAGGCAGAGATATTCGGCACGACGCTTCGAGAGGTCGCAAACGCGAACTCACACCTCTGGGGAGCGATCATTCGCTCGGGCGACGATTGGCACGTGGCGGAGCCTCGAGAAATCGGCGTCCTCGATCGAATCGGCGGCGGAGACGGCTTTGTCGGTGGACTGCTCTACGGCCTATTAAAAGGATGGGATGCCGAGCGCGCAATGCAATTTGGCTGGGCAACCGGCGCGATGGCGGCGACCATGCTCACCGACTACGCGCTTCCGGCCGACGAGGACCAAGTCTGGAGCATGTGGAAGGGCAACGCCCGCGTCAAGAGGTAGAGATCTTCACGCTGCCCGGTGAGGCGCGACGTCACGTGGCGCGCTCGACCTCCACATCGACCCACCTCTTTCTCGCGAAGCCGAGCACCATAATGAGCGCGTGGGAGACTTGGTAGAGGCCGAACGACAGCCAGGCGTAGCGAATCACCTCGGGTAAGAGGAGGCGCGCCGCGATCGTGGCGCCGAGGATAAAGACGACGTTGGTCGAGAACTCGCTCGCCAGCACGTACCGGCCGTAGCCGTTCGATACAAACACCATCTCAAATGAGTATCCGAGCGCCTCTACAAAGTAGAAGGGCAGGAAGAAGGTGAGTGCGTCCACAATGGCGGCGATGGTTGCCGGGTCGTTGGAGAACAGACCGGCGATCTGTGAGCGCAAAAGCCACGTCGCGACGCCAACCACGAGAGCAAGGATCGCGCCAAGGACCCCGGAGAGACCGATGAGGCGATGGGCGTCGTCCTTCTCACCTCGCCCCAAGGCATTACCCGCGAGTATTCCCGCACTGCGCGCAAAGCCTCCGATCATCGTTTTGTTGAGTCGGAAGAACGCAAAAACAGCGTGGGTCGCCGCGAGGTAGATTGCCGAATAATCCTCGATGAGCGTCTGGTAGGTCATGAAGATCGAAAGGGCGATGACGTTCTGCACGCCCGGCGGGATAGCGACCCGCACGATGTCACGCTGCACCCGCCGCGAGAGGTTTCGAAAGCGAAAGAGCCGATACTTGCTCGCATAGCCGCCCTTGATCGCAACCGCGACAAGAAAGGCACACGCCACGGTCATCGAGAGCGCCGTCCCGAGAGCTGCGCCCCGGATGCCCATCTCCGGAAATCCAAGCCGGCCGAAGATGAGTATGTAGTTCAGGATGATGTTAAGCACATTGCTGATGATGCTCGACCACATCGCGTACTTGGTCTGATTGACGGCCGCGAGGAACCCCTGGATCGCAAAATAGAAGCCGCTCGGAAGCAGACCAAACCGTACGATCGAGATGTAGTCCACGCTCAGCTCGAGGATCTGTGGTGTCGAAAGCATTAGCGACAGAATCGGCCTTGCCAAAAAGCTTGCTCCAATCGCGATTCCTGAGGCGTAGAGCGCGGTGATCAGACCGTTGTCGAGCGCCTCTCCCGTTTGGTAGCGCGATTCAGGATTACCGGAGTCTTCACGCCCGAATCTTCGCGAAGTAATCGCCTGAATGCCGTTCGAGAGCGGCCAGAGCATCGTGTTGAGAATCCACGCAAAGAGTCCCGCGACACCGATGGCGGCAAGCTCGAGGCTTCCATCGCCGTAGTGACCGAGCATCGCGCTGTCCACAATCTGGTGGAGGTAATGGGTGAGCCGCGCAAAGAGGAGCGGGACTCCCAGCGAGACGATGCGGCGCATCGATTGGTTTGGTTGCATTGCTCTCTATAATTACTACACTTAAGGTGTGCGTGTCGTCGTAGACTACGGGCTCCCCCGCCCTGCTCCGCCACCTCAGTTGCGGCTTCCCGGCCAAGGTGCATCAATCGGGGAGAGGGACACATCTGTTCCCGGCGGCAAACGCCGCGAACCTGTAATGATCATTCACAAAGGTGGGTCCGAACCCGCCGAGTCACGCACGGCCGGGCCCGGCGGCGATGCGGGCATTCCGGTTCCTGGCACGAATTATCAGCTGGTCACGTCTGAAGACGCATTGGCGACCTCCGCAGAAGTGCGCGCCCACGAGCGAGATCACCAGATGGCACTTGGCCCGTATGCTGCTTCGGGGATTAACTACACGACACGACGGGGGCCCGACGGCCGGCAGGTTGTGACCGGTGGATCAATAAAAGCCGATCTCTCGCCGGTGCCGGGCGATCCGCGCGCGACGCTTCGAAAGGCATCGGCGGTGCGAAGAGCCGCGTTGGCACCGGCCGATCCGTCTGCCGCGGACATGCGCGTTGCTGCGGACGCCTATCGACTCGCAGCGCAGGCAAAAAAGGAGCTTCAGGCAGAGCGGATCGATGTCGAAGCGTGACATCAACCGGTCCGTTCATTCGTTCTTTCCCCCGTTCCGTCCCAACCGACGGTGGATGCAGCATATCAAGCGCGAGCAGCAGCTCGTCGAGAACCCCAGGCCGCGTTCTGAGATCCCTTCCACTCCGCATTCCCTATCCGATCACATGAGTCGAGATTGTTCAACTACTCAGATTTCGGTACGATGCCGACGGAGGGTGCAGAATGTCGGGCGAGTTCACACTACTCATCGTAGATGATGACTCGATTCTGTTGCTTGGGACGCAACGGGTTCTCGAGCGCCACGGTTACAACGTCAAGACCACGACAAGTGGCGAGAAAGCAGTCGAGCTCGTCCGGGCCGACCGATCGATCGACATGGTACTTATGGATATCGATCTTGGCCCTGGGATGGACGGTACGGAGGCAGCGGAGACGATCCTTCGGGAGCTGGATCTCCCGCTTATCTTTGTTTCGTCACACACCGAGCCCGAAGTGGTAGAGAAAACGGAAGGCATCACATCGTATGGATACGTCGTCAAGAACGCAGGAGAAACCGTACTCTGCGCCTCAATAAAGATGGCGTTCCGACTGTACAATGCCCGTCGGGAACTCGAAGATCGTGAGCGGCAAGCGGAGGATATCGCGGATAGCGTCCCGGGGCTCGTCTACAGCTATCGGGTCGATCCAAGCGGGAACGCCTGCTACACCTACATCAGTGAGGGTGTTAACGAATTCTACGGTATCTCGCCGCGAGAAGTCATGGAGGACCCGAGCCTGATTGCGGTCGCAATACCGACGGGTTCCGTCAAATGATGCTTAACGTTTCTCCGTTCGAGCGCGACAGCAATGGGAAGATTATCCGGGTGATCGGGGCAGTCACGAAATCGACATAACTGCTATATTCCTGATCTATCTGTAGGCTATGATGGATTCGGGAGGAATCATGAGTAGTGGGCGATCCGGCATTCTCCGCATTGGCGTGCTTTTCTGCGCCCTCGTGGCGTGGACAACCGTCGCGTATGCGCAAGCTCGCTCAGCCTTTCTTGACCAGCCAAGCGAAGTACTCCAACCTCGTGGGCTCGATGAAACTCGTCGCTACCCGCTTGTGGTGTTCCTGCCGTACACCGGCGGCGACGCAACCGCGCAAGCGCGGGCATTTGGCGTCAATCCCGGATTTCAAACGGACTACTTCGTCATGCTCCCACCGGGCCGCTACCAGCGCGGCGATTATCTGCCCTCGTTCACGAGGTTCGTTGGGTGGATCGAAGAACGCGTGGTTACAGATATCCGCGCTGCGCTTCGTGAAAATCCGATTGATCCCAATCGCATCTATGTCGTCGGCTACTCACTTGGTGGTGACCTGAGTTGGGCACTCGCCGTTCGCAATCCTGATTTGATAGACGGCGTTGTCATGGCGGGCACGCGGGCGAGTTATCCCGTATCACAGGCGGAGCTTGCCGCATTTCGCGACGGACAGAAGCGTTTCAGCCTTATCATTGGAAACCGCGAGTCCTCGGCGCGGCACGACGGCATCAATCGAGTTCGCCTCCAGCTCGAGGGGGCGGGCGTAGAGGTAGATTACAGAGAATACGTGGGCGGCCACACTATTCCGCCGCAGTCGATCCTGCGCGACGCTCTCGCGTTTGTCTCGGACGGTGGCGCAATTCCGGTTGCGACCAGGCCTGCGGCGGAACAGGAACAGCGAGACGAACCGTCGCGGCGTGCACCGGCCGCAGAGCCCGTGCCGGACGAGACTCCCGGTCGAGTCCCGGACCGACGCCCGGGCCAGGATGACGCAACCGCTACCGCCGCCGGAGAACTATTCAGAGCCTTCTTGAACAGCCGTCCCTCCGGGTTCGCGGCGCTGCGTTGGGTCCCGCCGGCAGTCGCCTCCGCGGCGGAGGAAACCAGTCCGCTCGACGGTATTCATCAAGTACAGCTTCGCTATGAGGCGTTTGCCGGTAACCTCTGGCTGCGCGGTTCGACCGAGTATATCAGCGATGAGACAACGACCGACGAGCGGCTGCACCGAGCCTTTCAAACCGCGGCGGTTGGAACGCGCGGAATACCGTCGTTGAGTATCGGGGCGGGCTGGACATGGGCGTCGTGGTTCGCTGTCGACGACCAAAACGTGTTTGTCCTGCCACGCTTTATGATAATGGGCCACTTGCTGCACGGAGGGGGTGCCGCGGAAATCACGGGCGTTGCAACTGCGAGCTACCGCATCCCGGCAAGCTTCTCGCCCGTCTACGCTGCTGACTTCCTCAACGCAGAGCTACGGTATCGTGTCGAGTTTGTAGACCTCGTGACGATCGAACTCGGCGGCGCAACGTTCGCACAGCAGTCGGCACCACGGGCGGCAGCGGGTGATCCGCTTCCCCTCGACTGGGTGGTCCAGTGGAATCTCGGCATGGGAGTTCGCCTTCCGACCAGGCTGAACTGGGGTCTGACCTACACCGCGGAACGCCGAGCCGAAATCGCGACGGCCTATGAGGACGCATCGTACGATCACATGCTTCAAATCATGGTGGAGCTTCTCTTCTAAACACAGAGTTAATTGAGAAAACTATCTTTTTGGTGTATTCTCTGGACGTGCGTGCACATGCTCCCAAGCTCACGCTTGCCTGCGCAATTTGTATTGTCCTCCTAACGTCATGCGGTCTGCTCACCCAGAGCCCCTTTCCTCCGTGGGTCGGTCTGGTCCAACGCCAGGCGAGCACCGGAAATGAGATCGAATACGATCCGATGGGAGAGTATCGTGTCCACGTGGTAGACGACGGCACGACCGAGTATGTCTTTGTAATAGCCGACGTGCCGGGAAAGGAAAGGGCCGTCGCAGTATACGATTCAGATCTCCAGGTGCATTTCACGCTCACGGAACCATTTTCGAGCTCGCTCTTTCGCGGCGATTCGGTTCCGGTCGCGGACGCGAACGGCAGAGTATATCTCGAACTGATCGCCTTTGGCCCGGGACTGACACGAGTGGCCGATCTTGATTCTACCTCCTTGAGGGGGGCCACCCATGTGACGTCCGGCAGCAGTCCGACCTTCATGGCGTACGGAGTTGGGGGGACTCAACTGCAAGCGGACCCCTATATTTTGACGCCGGACGGATCTGCTGGAACTCCTTCTTTCCTGACGTTCGACCCGGCAACAGAGGCAAACTACGAATCGGTCTACGCCACGACGAGTCATATCGCGGAGAGTGTTGCCCTCGTTGCGTTCGACAAGACCTCAACATCTTTGGCTGGTTTTTTCAGCAAAACATCTGACTTTGCAACCACAAACCTGGTTCCTGCGACCGAGGTCATTTCGACCCCCGGTGGCTTCAAGTTTCCGGTTGGCTTCGCTCCGGACGCGATCAGCGCAACCAAGAGCGGAGTTATCATCCGTGGGTATGGATCGGAAGGCCAGATGCTCGTTGCGTACAGCAGATCGGGCAACGAGCTCGGAGCGCTGCGCGTGGATGAGGAATACGAAGTCACGGCAGCAAGTCTAGCATACGATCACATCTACATCTTTGCCCCGGAGGCAGAGACAATCCGGAAACTCAGACCGTGGTGGTAGCGTGAAACGAGAGCTATCGATGACACAGCCGAAGCCGCCCCTTACAGCGTTGGAACAAGTGCGAGCGCTCAACTCGATTCTCGGCGATCTGGGCGTGAGTTACTTTATCTGCGGGAATGAGAGCTCGTCCGCAAACCTCGAAGTATGCTATGTGAGCGGCAATTTCCACTCGCTCGTAGGGATTGAGAATCACAGCTGTTTGGATAGCGTGGGAAACATCGAGAAGAGCATCCGTGCACGCAACAAGCGGTCGGGCTGGCTTGCCGGTTTTTTGGTAGGCGGATCGGAGGGATGCGGCAACTCGATCGAGATAGTCACGGAGCTTGGAGCACGACTCGAACTCAAGCGACAAGAGACGCCAGGCACCGTAACATGCGCGGCCCGTTGCCTCGTTGGACCTGCGTCACCGGGGCCCTCGATTGGTGAAGCATCTCGGCTCATTTCCCCGATTCTCGCAGCTTTGCCGGATATCGTTTATTTGAAGGACCGCACCGGAAGGTACGTCGCGTGCAGCCAGGGCCTTGCGGATTACTTGGGCCGCTCGGTCGTCGAGGTTATGGGGACCACCGACTATGAGCTCTTCGATCCGGAAACGGCCGCACGGTTTCGTGAGACCGACGAGCGGGTTATCAAGAGCGCAAAACCCGATCGGCAAGAAGATCGGGGCGTCGACCCCGACGGGCGCGAGGTACGCTTTGACACCGTAAAGGTGCCGGTGCTCGACCAACGGGGAGAACCGTTCGGTATTGTCGGAATCAGTCGAGATATTACCGGCCTCAAGAGAGCCGAGCAGCAAGCTCGAAGACTCGCGATCGAGGCAGAGAATGTCAATCGAGCGAAGACCGAGTTCTT
>JBMCTC010000117.1:0-9238 GCA_048624115.1 Spirochaetota bacterium | reverse complement strand
GAGCATGTTTGAGCCCTTCGTGCAGCGCGACAGTAGCTACACGAAGCGACATCGAGGCACGGGCCTAGGCTTGGCAATCTCGAGGCAGATTGCACAGGGGCTTGGTGGGTCACTCACGGCGGTTTCGGAACTCGGCCGTGGTTCGACATTCACGCTCACCGTGCCGGTTCGCCGGTATCATCCGACGAACATCGCTCCTGACGCGGACCTCCCTGAGCCCGAGTCGTCCGACCATGCGTTGTCGATCTTGCTTGCCGAAGACGATGAAATCAACGCTTTGGTGACAAAGCGCTTCTGTGAGAAGCTTGGCCATAAGGTCGAGCGGGTCGAGAACGGAGCGGCCGCCCTCGCTCACTTTGCGGCGCGTCCCTTCGATGTAGTTCTCATGGATGTGCAGATGCCCGACGTAGACGGGCTAACCGCGACCCGGCGAATTCGCGAGGCCGAGGCGCACCATGGGTCAAACACGCCAATTCCGATTATCTGCCTGACCGCCTACGTGTCCGACCATGAGCGAAATGAACTCATCGAGGCCGGTGCGAACGAGATCGTGCACAAACCGACCTCCCAGGCTGCACTCGCGCGAGCGCTCGCCTCCGTCAAACCGGTTACCTAATTCTTGTGCTATCGCCCGACTGCCAGAGATCGGCGTTGCGGCCAAGCCGCTCCTTTACCACCTCTGTTGCCGCATCGAGCGACTGGATCATCTGATCGTCGAGTTTGAGGTCTGCGGCCGCGGCGTTGTGCGCGGTTTGCTCATCGTTGCGGGCGCCGACGATTGCGGCGGCGAGCATTGGTTGGTGCAGAACCCACGAAAGAGCGACGGCGCTCATCGAGACGTTTCGCGACTGACAGATGTCGGCTATGCGAGCAATTGCGCCAAAGGTCTCTTCCTCGCAACCAGGCTCCCCGTGACGCGCGTTGGGGCGGTCGTTGCTAAAGTGGCGCGTGCGAGCGCGCCCCTCGGGTACTTGGTCGGCATTGTCGAACTTCCCCGCCAGCAGTCCCTGCGCGATCGGGCTATACGCAAGCATGCTCAAGCCGCGGCGTTCGCATTCAGGCTGAATCTCGTACTCGATCGATCGGGCAAGCAGCGAGTAGGGCAATTGGTTTGAGGCGATTGTGAGCTCTCCAACCGCATCGAGCCTCCGCATTTGCTCTACGCCAAAGTTGCAGACACCGAAGTGACGGATTTTGCCATCCTGCCGCAGCTTGAGCGCCGCCCGCAGGGTCTCTTCAACCGGGACGTCTGGGTTGTCCCAGTGAAGCTGGAGTAGGTCGATGTAATCCGTCCCCAGGTTCTTGAGACACTGCTCGGCTGCGTTGATCGAACCCTCGTAGCCGGCCATTGTCTCTGGAATCTTGTCCAGGATGATGTACTTCTCGCGACGATCGGAAACCGCCTTGCCTACGACTTGTTGCGCCTTTCCGTCTCCATAGCCGAGTGCTGTGTCAATTGTCGTAATCCCGTGATCCGCCGCGGCATGGATTGCTCGAATGCTCTGCTTGTCGGACTGATCACCCCAGTTCATGCCGCCCGCAAACGTCCATGAGCCGAGAATAATCCGCGATATCTCGAGATCGGTTCCTGAAAGCGTTGTATAGGTCACTGCTCCTCCTTGGTACCAATCTAGGCAAACTGCGACAACATCGCAAGCGAGCGGTGGCCTCATCCAGTCTTGCGTACTACCTTTGGCCCATGACGATCGCAATTACCGGCGGCACTTCGGGGATTGGCAAGGCAGCTGCGCGTGCCTTTATTGCGCAGGGACACCAGGTGATCCTCTTCTCTCGAAGCATCGAACGCGGGGAAGCCACACGAGAAGAGATCGGCGGCTCGATTGAGTTGATCGAGTGTGATCTTGCTTCGCTTGCGAGTATCCGACGCGCAGCAGCCGAGCTCAACGCTCGGTACGATGTCCTTGACGTGCTGGTGAATAATGCGGGCCTCTTCACGCTCTCTCGCTACGAGAGCGAGGACGGCTACGAACTCCAGCTTGCCGTTAACCACCTCGGGCACTTTCTGTTAACGAATCTGCTTCTTCCCAAGCTTCACGCCGCCCATGAAGGACGGGTCGTGGTTGTGAGTTCGAACGCGCATCACAAAGGCGCAATCAACTTCGATGATCTTCAGCTTGAACGTAGCTACGGGGGCATGAAGGCGTATGCGCAGAGCAAGATCGCCAATATCCTGTTTGTGCGCGAACTCGCCTCGCGACTCGGCGGGAGTAGCGTCACCGTCAATGCCCTCCATCCGGGCGCCGTCTCGACGAATATCGCCTCTTCACGGCGCGGTTCCCAGCATCTTCTGCGTCGCATTCTTCAGGCCGTCGCCAGACCGTTCCTTCGCACCCCCGAGAAGGGCGCAGAGACGCTTATCTACCTTGCTACCTCGTCTGAGGTAGCCGGCGTCTCCGGCAACTACTACGATGACAAAAAGCCCGTGGAGCCGAGTGCCCAAGCACGGGACGACCAGGCCGCAGAACGGTTGTGGCGCGAGAGCTGTAATCTCGTCTCGCTTGATACCAATCTCTGTGAGTAGGACGGTTCGGTGATCAAGATCGTGACAGGTTCAATCCGCTCGGGAAAGACGACCTCCCTCGAGCGATGGCTTCGATCCGCCGGCGCAGACGGCGTTGCCGGCTTCCTGACTCCCGACGGGCGGGATGGCCGCAAGGTATTGCGGTTTATCCCCACCGGCGAGACGCTTCCCTTCGAGACGCCGTGCGACTCACCTGAACAGACAGTCGACATCGGACCGTTCTGCTTCCTCGCCTCGACCTTCGAGTATGCGCGCACTACTCTCCAACGCGTGGCAACAACTCCAGTGCGCCTTGCGGTAGTAGACGAGCTTGGCAAGCTCGAGCTACGCGGATCGGGGTTCGAGCCTGCACTCTCTCGACTGATTTCTGCCTACCGCGAGCTGCCGGAACACTTGCTCGTTCTCGTGATCAGAGACTTCTTGATCGGCCCGGCCCGAGAACGGTACGGACTACCGCAGGAGTACCTCGATCTTCGCGATGACCCATCCGGGTAATGGCTATCTTCCACCGTCGCAGTAACTTTACTCTTCCAAAGGAGTTGGAGAGTGGATCCACGTAAGACCCTCATTGTTATCAACCCCGTTGCGCATGAGTTGGATGCAGAGGGTCTTCAGGATATGTTTCGTTCCGAGCGAAGTGGTGAGGCTCCCGACGTGTACGTGACCGAGGCGCACCACAATGTGCTCGAAGTCGTACGAGACCGATTGCACAAGGATATCGAGCTGATAGTTGCGGCCGGTGGCGACGGAACTGTTTCGAGCTGTGCCGGAGCTATCCAGGGAACCGACAAGTGGCTTGGAATCATGCCGCTTGGAACCGGCAACGTGATAGCAAAAGATCTCGGCATTCCGACTGACCTAGAGAAGGCGGCTTCGGTGATCCGGGGTCCCCACTCCGAGCGAAAGATCGATCTACTGCAGTGCGATGAGCAGTACTCTCTCCTCAATGTTGGCGCAGGCCTCTCGCCCCTGATCATGGACGGAGCCGGTCGCGAGGCTAAGCAGCGCTTTGGCCTCCTTGCCTACATTGCTTCGGGACTTAAAAAGGCGTTTGGATATCAGCCGCACCGCTTCACCGTGACCATTGACGGGCAGGAGCAAGTCTTCGACGGCTCAGAGGTCATTATTCTCAACAGTCCCTCGATCGGCCACCCTGCGCTCAGATTAGACGATGGAATCCTCATGGATGACGGTGAGGCTCAGGTTTGTGTGCTCAGAAGTAGAAATTTGTGGCAATCGATCGTTGCCGGCGTCGGGATGATTTTTGGCCGTGGCTACAGAAACCGGCAGGTCAGTTGCTACCCGGCGTACCACAAGGTTACTATCGACTCAGAGGACGACGTGCTCATTCAAGGAGATGGAGACATCATCGGGCATACGCCGGCCGATGTCCGGCTCATCCCCAAAGCGGTACGGGTACTCGTGCCTCGGGAAGCGACGAGTGAGTAGAAGTTACTCTTCAAGCTGCGGCGTATCGCGTTCATCGCATTTGGTTCGATTCTTGCATATGATCTGCGTCGAGGATAGTCATGGCTAAGTGGCGTGAGCACCGACAGAGAAACTCTCAGCGGGAGCAAGCCGACCCAGATGCGCCGGAGGTAACGGAGGCGACGCCCGACGGCCGTTCGCTCGACAACTCGGAGCGGTTTAGTAGCGTCGCCTTTTTTCTCACGCTCGCACTCGTAACTGTTCTCGCCGGGCTCGTCGCAGCCCCTGTTCTTATTCCGCTTATACTCGCAGCCATAACCGCCGGACTTGCAGACCCGCTTAAGCTTCGCATCGATCGTCTCTTGGGGGAGCGAAGACGGCTTTCTTCAGCGCTCACGCTACTGGCGATGGTCCTGGTAGTTCTCGCACCGCTGTTTGTCGTAGCGTTTTTTACGGGACGTGCACTTGTAGAGCTTCTCACCACGTTAACCCAGGACGTGGTGCCGGTGAGCAACATGATTCGCGATGGGATTGAGTCACTCCGCGGCGGGGCGCTCGACTTCGTCTTCGGGGAGGGGGGCCTGGCCAACATAGACCAGATACTCATGGCCATCAATGAGTCGTTGGGATCATTACTCGGAATGCTGACGCAGTTCGCGGCTAACGTTCCGAACTTCATTTTGATGCTTCTCATTTACCTATACAGTCTCTACTTCTTCCTGCTCGACGGTCGCGCCCTTGTTCGCGAAGCTTCGTCGGCCATACCACTCCGGAGGGCAGAGAAGCGAGATTTCGGCTCGACCTTTCTTCGAGTAAGTCGGGCGACACTCAAAGGCACGCTGGTTATTGGTGGCTTGCAAGGAATCATTGGTGGAGTTGTGTTCTGGATCCTCGGGTTGCCCGCGCCGCTCGTTTTCGGGGTGCTCTTTGCGCTCTTGGCGGCAATACCAAACTTCGGAGCAATCCTCGTTTGGCTTCCGGCGTCGATCATACTCTTTGTAATTGGCGATTCTGGAAAGGCAATTCTCATGCTCGTCCTCGGTGGCGGGCTCATTGCCGGTGTGGACTATCTGGTACGACCTCTGATCATAAGGGGAGACGCGCAACTTCACCAAGTGCTCGCGCTCTCCGGGATCATCGGAGGGTTGGCGCTCTTTGGATTACTTGGTCTGCTTCTTGGGCCCGTCGTAATGGCGCTCTTTGTGGCCACGTGGAAGACCTTTCGCGGGCGGTACCGCTCGGAGCTTCGCGACGTGGCAAGTGGAAAGGCATAAGCTTCGGACGATGCATAGAACGCGGCATGGGGTCGCGTCGTTGGTCGAAGATAGAAAGAAATGCGGTATTGCCGCATGGGAGGAAGAGAATGGGTGATATTGAAAAGAGCAAGCAGCGCCTGCAAGACGATCTGCGACAACTCGTGTCGGACACGAAGGATCTGTTGGGTTCCACCGCCGACGTTGCGGACAAGACCGCGAAAGACGCTCGAAGCCGGGTCGAGGCGAGCCTTCGAACCGTTCAAGATCAGGTGAACTCCGGGATTGCTGTGGCCGAGGACAAGGTGCAGGAGCAACTTGAAGTAGTTGACCAGCGCGTCCGGGCCAATCCGTACAGAGCCATGGGTATCGCATTTGGTGCCGGGGTCCTGCTGGGCTTTATCTTCGGTCGCAAGTAAGGAAACCATGATTGAACGAGTACCAAAGCTATTCCTGCAGATAATCCAGAACCGTATCGACCTGTTCTCTCTCGAGGTACAGGAAGAGAAGATTCGTCTCAAACAGCAGATCGCGCTCGCCGCGGTCGGCGCGACCCTGGGCGTGTCGGGCCTGATTGGACTCGGAATTCTCATCACGTACATCGTGCCGAGCGCTGACCGTGTACTCGTGGCTTCGATTATCGTGGCGGTGTTTATCGTCGCGGCGATAGTGCTCCTGCTGGTTGCGCGCGGAATGTCGCGTAGACACAAGCCCTTCGAGGCTACCCTCGCAACTCTGGACAAGGATATCTACGAGACATGAGCAAACGAAAAGAACTGCGGGACATCAAAGAGGAAAAGCGACTGCTGGTGGCGAAGGCAGAGCTGCAACGATCGACCTTTCTCATGCTCGCGAACCCGATCTTTAAGGTCGTTCGAGCTGCGGAGTTTGGAGTCATTGCGATGCGAACCGGAAAGGCGGTCGTTCGGTACATCAAGCACTAAACGCTTGTCCGTCGATCGGAGAGCGATCCAATTCGCTCTCCGATCGATCGGATTATTTCTGCGTTCTTTTTCTCTTTTAGTGCCTCCGGTCTATTCACGGAGTAGAATCTGACTCCCTCGCGTTTACCCTTGAGCACATAGTCCTTTGACCCCACCACGTCCCAACTGTCGTCCAACGCATCCGTTACCGACTGCGAAAAGATGATCCACCGAGGGACCCTCCTGGTGAGTGCCTCGAGCCGGGAAGCAACGTTCACGGCATCCCCGATGATGGTGAAGTCGCGTTTGGACTCAGAGCCGAGATTACCCTCGATCACCACCCCCCTTGCTACTCCCACCCCGCAGTAGAGAACGGAGAGTGGATCAGAGTCGCCCGCCGAATCACGCGCCTGCTGAAGCCTCTTGAGAATCGAGAGTCCGGCTTTGAGGGCGTCGTCTGCTGCCAGACCATCAAAATAGGCAAGCGCTCCATCACCCATGAACTTGTTGATCTGACCACCGTACTCCAACACGGCATCCGAAACGATTCTCGAGAAAGTGTTTACCAGCCGCACGACCTCCTCCGCCTCGAGTGCGTCTGCAAACTGGGTAAAGGAGACAATGTCCGAAACGAGAATGACCTTTTCGACCTTCGTCGAAGGAACTGTCAGAGGATCAACACCGTCGTAAATGAAATCGAGCACCGTGGGCTGTGTGTAGCGCTCGAGGATCTGATGCGACGAGGTCAACGTCTCGAGTAGGGTTGTGACCGGCTGCAGAACAAGATCGTCCTTCTCGTCCAGATTAAACGTCTCCATGGACCACTCGCCAAAGATCCGTTCGGCCGCATCCGCTTCGTTCTTAAGGCACACCACGTCGGAGTGGCGGGGATCCGCGAGTATGGTCTCGTATACCCTGTCGATCTCAGCTGCCTCGCCTTCGATGATCTGATAGAAGATGCCGTTCAAACAGATGAGGACGCCCGAGATACCTCGCGCCGAATTGTTCTTTGCCGAGACTCTTCCGATCTCCGCGATCTCCTGCGCGCTCAAATCGTTGGTGAATCTGCTGATATAGGTTAGCCGTTTCATGCGAGGAAAGAGCGTACTGCTCCCTCTCGTTTCCGGCCATAGTATAAACGTGCTACCCTGATAGTTTCCCAACAAGCTCACGACAGAAGACCGGAATGTCTGCAACCACGCGACCACAGACGAGAGGCCCGTCAACGAACGCTGCCTCATCAACCCATGTTGCCCCAGCATTCACCAAGTCGTCCTTGATGCCTTCGGAGCCGGTCGCGCGGTGTCCCGACACTATCCCTGCCGAGATGCCGACAAGCCCCGCGTGGCAGATCATGCCCACGGTCTTCCCCGCCTCGTACGTCTCGCGAACGAGGCGCTGGATCTCCCGGCTTCTCCTGATCTTGTCTGGGCACCACCCTCCCGGGATTACGACTCCGTCAAACTCGTCGGCCGTAACGCGTGCCGCCTCTACGTCGCTCGAGGCGGTCAGGCAGCCGTGTTTGCTCGTGTAGTCGATGCCGGCGCCGTCCCCAATAGTGGTGACCTTCGCACCCTCTTCGAGTAGGCGCATGTAGGGTACCCAAAACTCCAGGTCCTCGAACCCCGGTCCAATCAAGAATCCAACGTGCTTCCCTTTGAGTCGCATAGTCCCTCCATTTCTCAAGGTAGCGAGAGTGCCGGCCACTTGTCACATCTGACGTCCTACAACGCCACCCCCACGATAAGCTCAAGCTCGATAAGGTTGCGTCGGTAGGAGAGGCGCTGCTGCAACCATGCGGCTCGCAGGGCGTGGTAGGCAAGCTGCTGCTCTAAGAGTGCGTTCTCGCTACCCGCACCCCTTGATAGTTCGCGCTCGCGTTCGGAAACCAGCAGCGCCGCCTCGCGGACCTCGCTCTCTGCTTGAGCCGTTCGAGCCGCAGCGAGCCTGAGTGTCGCAAGACGCTCGCGCACGACTTGCTCGAGCTCGAGTTCTGCCTCCAAGCGTTCGAGGCGTGCCTGCTCGAGATCAACCTCTTCTTCGAAGACCGCCGCGCGAGCGCGACCACCATCAAAAACCGTTGCCTCGATTCCGAGCGTCACGACCGGGCTCACCTCGAGCCCCTCGCCAAAGCCTTGGCCTCCAAACTCAAAGGCAGAGCCGGTCATTCGAACGCGCGCCTGAAGGGCAAGGTTCGGCCTGAGGATCCTTTCTGCATTGGCAAGCCGCAACTCGAGCTCCGCCGCACTGCTCCGTGATTCGAGTAGCGCGAGCTCCACGCTGTTCTCGCGAGCTATGGGGATAAGCGTTCCGGCGTCCCGTGCAACCGGCTGCGTAGGTGAGTCCAGCAAAATCTCTGCAAAGCTGAAGTCGCCGAACACAAGCTGTGTTCCTCCGGTCAGCGCTCGAAGGCGCGCGAGCGTGCCGGTAATCTGAGTCTCGAGTTCGACCAAGCCGAGCTCCGTTTCGGCGAGCCGCACCACAAAACCGCGAAACTGCGATTCGGTTATCGCGCCACTCTCGAGCGAGCCACGCATGTTCGTAACCATCTGCTCGGCGAAACGAGCCTGTTCGTCGACCTCGCGCTTGATCTGCTCGGCGTAGTAGAGGCTGTAGTAGAGCGTCTCGATTTCGGCCGCGAGTCGGTCCCCAGCTCGCTGCTTCGAGAGCCGTGCGGCCTCGACTCCGACTTCGGCCAGGCGGACGCCGGTGGGAACGCGGCCCCATGTAAGGATTGGCTGCTCGAGCGTTACGCTCAGGCTGTACTGGATCGGGTCGCCCTCGGGAAGGAGCGTGACCGTCTCGGTCTCTACCGGACCAGGCGGTAGGAGCGCGGGGTTTATCAGGTCTGCCGGGTTGAGCTCGAACTCCACCGCCTCGGGCGGATCAAACAAATACGAGAAGCTTCCCTCCACGCTCACCGTTGGCCACCGTCGCGACTCGGCAGCGTCTTGCTGGTATTCCGCCCCGTCGACCGAACGCTCGGCCGCGGCGTACCCCGGGTTCGTCGATCGTGCCAGTTCGAGAAGCGCCTCTAGGAGTGTGTCGGACTTCCATCAGTGAGCGGTTGAAAGGAATTCCCAAAGACTGCG
>JBMCTC010000116.1:0-9260 GCA_048624115.1 Spirochaetota bacterium | reverse complement strand
CGTCTTGGTGCCGGGGTCCAGTTGGGCTTTACGCCGCCGTTCAGTGGGCTACTCCGAGAGCGAGAAGCTGATCAGCAGCTACCGCCCGAAACAGCGCCGTAGCGCCTTTAAACGAAATCATACGGGTCGACAATCCGGCGTTTTCGCTCCCAGACGCCCACCAGAAATGACGTAAGCGCTGCCGTCATCGTATCGACCAGTACTGCGATGCCGGTGAGAATCGGTAGAGCGGGCAAAACGATCAGGTAAATATCGTTCATTCCCTGCCCATACGATTGAGATAGAACGGATAGCCCCACCAAAACCGTCGCCCCAGGCACACGCCCCAGGAGGAAGGAAAAGAGAAACGAGCTCCCCATGACCCATAAGACTTGGAGAAGGCCAATTTCGAGCGCAGTATACGATCGCAGGACCGTAATAAACGTTGCCGCAATCACCATGGCGCTTCCTGACTTGGCAATAAGAGTAGAAACCGAGATAACCGGGGCGGCAATTTCGCGGGAGACTCCGAAGTTCTCCTTCGCCGCCCGAGTGAGCGGCCCCACGGTGAAGTAGCTGTCCCCAGAGAAGAACGCGGTGATTCCAGGTGCCACCAACGCGTAGAGCCAAGCGAACGGGCTATAGCGATCCCCAAAGAAAAACACCGCCAGCGGAAAGAGCACGAGAACAAATAGGGCACTTACGGAACCTACAACCCAGAGGAGCGGCGCGAAGAGCTGCAAGTCCGAAACCGATCGCAGTTGCATAAGCCACGCTGCCGATACTGCGATCAGCCCGACGGCGATCACCTCGAGAATCCACCAGTTGAGACGATAAAAGGTACGCGCTAATGAGTCGACGACATCGACGGCGGGAAGTGCTGCCGAGCCTTCCTTGTAGAGTACCAGGCCGAGAGCGACTGCGAGCAGGACAATCGGCAGCAAGAATGTCCCGTCCCCGGCAAAGAGCGCAAACATGTTCCGCGGGAACACCTCTTGCACGTACTCTGGAAGCGGAGGCAGTGCGGGCACTGCCGCCTCCTGAAAGATCGGCGGTATACGTCGCGGCTCAAGGAAGAGCGTCACGAGCGTCGCCACGAGGACCATCGCCCCGGTTGCCGAAACTATTACCAGCGCACCGCGGCCATACACCCGAAGCGTCGCCTTGTCTTGCCGTAGTTCATGAATCGCGATAATGACGCCGAAGAACAGCAGGGGGTAGATCGCGAACCGTCCGAGCGAGATAACCAACTCTGCGGCGGTGGCCATAAATGCGAGATTATCACCGGTGGCGACAGGCAGTATCGCGCCCACCACGATGCCGACGCCAGCGCCGACGAGCATTCTCATCCAGGGTCTCATTCGCCTGAGACTAAAGAAAGCGTGAGGGAAAGTCTACTTGGACCTAAAGAGACGTTTCTGAGGAAATCGCGCCCATTCGATCTTTGACTTCTTGGGAGGATCTTGCTGGAGAGTGTTCAGGATGAACTCCGCGTAGCCTGTCGTGTCTTCAGAGGCGGAAGCGCACAATCGAATCGATACGGGTTCGTTTTGATAGAACTCGGCTATGGATTGGGCAAACGACTCGAAGGCGCCCAACGAAGTAGACTCGAGTGGAGAGCGAAGGCCTTGAGCTTGGTCGTGGACCGCGAGAAGAAGACGACCGTGTCGCTGCGTGTGAAAGTGAGCAAGGATCTCACGCAGCAGGAAGAGATAGCCTTTGATCTCTGCGTCCGTGCGATTCTCGATGCTCACAATCGAACTCTCGTGAAACGGCACGCTCTCCTTGACTACCGAGTACACCACGACCGCGTCGGCGAACGAAGAAAGCGTGTTCTTCGCGTGGAGCACTACGGAACGGGCACTCAGGGCCGAGCGACGGTTCCACGAGATGGTAGATGCCGAGATGTCCTCGCTGAAAGCGGCGTGACCGCTGCGCGCGACGAGCGGATCGAGCGAGCGCTCTGCCGCGACTCGAACTACCTCGGCGAGCATATCTGTTGACTTGCCCGTGATGAGGCAGCCTTGTTCCATGAATGGCTATACTACCAAGCCCTCGATGGGGCGGCAAGAACGATAAGGAAAACTCAAATCGAATACGGCAGAGCGGAGATTGGTCGTCGACCCGCCACACCTCAGATACCGCCCGTCTACCCTGGTGCTCGGCGACGATCTCGTAACGGTCGCCGAGCACGGTCTCCTTGAGAAAGTCGAGGTCGAGACGACTCGGATGCTTCTCCCGCAACTCGGTCGGCAAAGCATCAACCACCCACTCGAGGTAGGCTGCGTTGTTCACATGGCTATACTGGTCGATGTCGTGATGCCGGGCCTCGGCGGGCTCGGTTCGCGTAAGCGCTTCGAGACGCTCCCCGGATGCAATCGGCTCGATCCCGCTCAGATCCGCGGTAACGACGGAGGGTTCAAGCTCTATGTCTTCGAGCAATTTCTGCGGGCGCACGGGCCGACCGCGACCTCCATCGAGCACGAGCCATCCGCTCTTCGCGACCCCAATGGTCTCGCCGTCCGAGACGCGTCGCATGACGAACTCACGAATCGCGAGCAGTTTCTCTACGCCCACCGGCTGGGTCTGAATCTCAAACTCCTCTCCCCATGTAGGGAGCTGAGAGAGCTCGATCCGCAGGCGTGAGAGCACCCAGAAGAATGACCCTTCGCTCCGGTCGACGAAACCCTTGCCGAGGCGTTGGGCGTGGAGCCACGCCGTTTCCTGCAGCATGCGAAGGAGCACGACGAGGCGAAGGCGCCCGTCGGGTTCTACTTCGTAGCTGCGGACGCGAAAACGCTCGATGTAGACAGCCACACGCCTCTCCTACTTCTTTTTCGAAGACGACTTCTTGGTCGCCTTCCCGGCTGATTGCGAAGATTCACCGGCTTTCGAGTTGCCGGCCTTCGTACCGGCGCTCTTGGCTTTCCTGGCTCGTGGCTTGGTGTCACCGGTGAGTCCGGCCAACAACTTCTCGATCTGATACTCCGCAGCTTCCTGAGCGTTGTCGAGGTTTTCGAGGCTCGCGTGGAGCTTCTTGACGGCCGTAGCCTGCCCGTTGCCGCCGGCCTTTTCGATACCGACAAGTCCGGTTGCCATGAGCCACCAGCGCAGCTCCTCGAGTCGCTCCTTGTTGAAGTAGACGACACCGTTGTACTCGTTGAGTCCGAGATAGTTGGTGACAACCGCGTCGGAGAGCATCGATGCGAAGAGGGCCGCGAGCGGCTGCTCCGTTTCGCCAAACTCCGCCCACCACGTGCCGTGCGCTACTAGTAGCTTCACCACCTCTACCCAATCGTGATCGTGCATTCGCGTCTGAAACGCACGCTCGGCGCGGGCGATGATTCCCCAATCTTCACAGATGCCGACGGGATAGTCGTACAGCGCGGAGAGCGGCTCGAGCAGAATCCACGTCGCGAGGAGATCCGCGCGGTCAGGCCGCCGGTCGAGACCATCCGTATACTGCTTGACCGTCGCGCGCATCTCGGGCCCGGCGCTACCCGTTTGCTCGAGATTCAGGAACGGGATGCGCTGCGCGGCGTCGAGGTTCTCGCATATTCGAGCCGATTTACCGGCCGCACCTTCAACCGGTTCGGCGTACTTCGTGGCCAGATCAAGGAACCGATCGTAGCCTTCCTGTAAACGCGCGCACTCGTCATCAGGAAGAGCCGCCTTACCGGTTATCGCCTGCGCGATATTGTGATAGCTCTGACTGTTCGCTACCCCGCCAAAGAGGTCGAGCAGCGGTTTGAGCGCCACGTCGCGAACCGCACGTTCAACATCGGGAACGCCGGCGCCCTGGAGCTCGTCAAAGAGCTGGGCATAGTGTCCTTCGTGATTGTCCTGAACCTCGTAGAAGTCGAGGAATACGTGACACTGGTAGCCTTTGAGTTCGACGAAGAGCCCCGCCTCGGAGATTTGACTGCTGCGTCGGATGAACCAGAGTCCACTTCTCTGATCGCGGAAGATCGTGAAGCGGTCAAACCCGGAGCCGATGCCAAGTCCCTCCGCAAGCTCAGTCTGCCTATGCTCGCGACGCCCGTCCTGCTTCTCCACGTAGCCGCTCGAGGTTTTGATCCAGCCCCATGCGCGCTCGTAGCTGTTGTTGTAGAGCACGAGGCCACGCTCGCCTCCGGCTCGGTTTGAGTAGGCAAAGACATTCTCGTTGATGTTGCCGTTGTCGTCGTAGAGGTCAAAGAGAAGGAAGTTATCTACTCCACTAAACAGGTAGCGCCTGCGCATGAGCGGGAAGATCTCTCGTTCATGACGTGCAACGAGCTCCCGATTCGGCTGCTCGTCGAGGTAGGCGCGCCGGTACTCCATACCGTACTTCTCCGTGAAGCCCTCGATCTGCCCGTGCCCGATCATTGGAAGGCCCGGCATCGTGACCATCAACGTACAGACGCCGACGTACTTGTCGCCGGTACCAAACTGAGCGACGGCAGTCTCTTCGTCTGGGTTGTTCATGAAGTTTACAAAGCGTTTGAGGATGTCTTTGTCGAACTCGATCGTATTCTTTATGGTCCGGCGATACTTCCCGTTATCCTCGTTCTTGAGCATGTTCATAAAGGCCGAGTTGTAGACCCGATGCATGCCAAGCGTCCGAACGAAGTAGCCCTCCATCATCCAAAACGCCTCGGCGAGCAGCAACGTGTCGGGCACCTCCGCGGCAACCCGGTCGACAACCTCGCGCCAGAACTCGACCGGAATCGCCTGCTCAAACTCCTCTGCCGGCAAACCGTGCTCGGCGCGAGAGGCGATATCGCCGCCACTTCCCGGCTGCGGATACCAGAGCCGCTGGATGTGCTTCTTCGCAAGCGTCATCGCCGCGTCAAAGCGGATAATCGGGAAGTTTCGCGCAACGTGCAGAATGGTCTGGATCACCGCCTCACGCACCTCGGGATTGAGGTAGTCGAGCTGCGCCGTATCGTTCCACGGCATGCTCGTGCCGTCGTTACCGTGGTAGATGTACCGAGTGCGACCCGAGTCGTGGTCTACCCGCTTGAAGACAACGGCCGCGTCGGACTTTGAGTAATAGTGATCCTCGAGATGAATCCCCACGCCGGGCACCTCTGAGAGGTTTTCGCTTTCAAAGGTGTAGGAGGGAAAGGGCGTTTCATCGACCTGAATAAACCAATCGGGGTGCTCGATGACCCATTTTCCGTCGATGCCGACGTGGTTCGGCACCATGTCGCTCGCGACCCGAATCCCGCGCGCCCAGCAACGTGTCCGCAGCCCGTTCAGCGCATCCCAGCCGCCAAGCTCATCGGCGATCTCGTAGTCGTAGAGCGCGTAGGCCGATGCTTCCGCGTCGGGATTACCCATGATGTTCTTGATCCGCTTTGAAGCGCGACTGCGTTGCCAGAGACCGATGAGCCAGAGGCCTGTGACCCCCCATCCGGCAAGCTTGTCGAGCTCTTCGTCGGGGATTTGATCGAGTCGATTGATCTCTCTGCCGTACTGTTTGGTGAGCTGATCCAGCCAGACGAGCGTGCTCTTGGCCATGAGCACCGTCTTCGGCATCCACTCCTGGTCGGGAGAGAATCGCTCGGGGTCCTCGGAAGTGCCCCCGTACTCGTAGACACGCGCCGGACCTGCTCCGCCGCCAAACATGCCCTTGAGCCCCGCCTTGGCCTCCTCTCGCAAGAGGTCGAGTCCGCGCAGGAGCCTGAGCAGGAACTCGCCGAGGATCACACCCCAGTGCTCGCGCATGTAGGCAAGCTGTTGTTCAAGGCTGTCAGGGTAGAGGCGAGCCGGTGTCTGAAGCATCTCGAGGAGCGGTTGATCGTCGGGACCGAAGGTAGGCTGATCGGCAAAAAAACTCTCGGTCTCTTCGACGAGCTCTTCGTACTGCTCTTCGCGGGAGAGTTCGTCGTCGGAGAAGAGCTCGGCAAAGGGCGAGAAGGCAGGGTTTTTGTTCTCGAGCCGGAGCATCATCATCTCTTCAAAGGCGAGCTCACGGCCTGATCGTCCCTCCGACTCGGAGCTCAGGAAGTCGTCGGCGCTCGTCTCGCCGTTGTACACGGACGTGGCCGGAAAGAGCTCACCAAAACGCTTGATACAAGAATCGACCCGTTTTTTGCCGAACTTCTTCTCGAGACGGGTAAGCGCCTCTGCAAAGACCGCGTGGCCGTTCTGCTCGCGGTACTGATCGACCACGTAGTGCATGATCTCGTCAATGAGGCCCATCGCGTGGATGTCGCCTGCCCTGACCGCGCTGCCGGGGGAGCGAACCAAATCGCGTTCCTGATTCATTTTGTGGGCGAGTCTTCGCGTCGCCTGCATGTCTGCAAGGACAACGTTGCCGTTGAGTTGGTAGAGCGATCGTTTGATCTCGTATCGGTCGCGGGAATCCCGTCGTACGTGAAACTCACGCCGCGGCGTTGTCGGTTCGCCGTTGGCCTCGTTCGGGAATTGCTTGTCGTTCTTGATCACATTGTCTCCTTTGTCCGGGGCTCACTCCTAGTTGGTGGAAATTGGTTTGTTTTTGCGGTCGTCGAGCATTGGCGCGAGCACTGCCTTGAGCTCTCGTTGTTGGTTCAGTTCCTCGAGCCCGATGTTCATCCGATAGCCCCAGTTGAACTCAGTGACGGTCCCGGGAATGTTTACGCGCTCCGCCGCCGGATCATCCGGTGAGAGGCCATCGACGAGCGCCAAGAGGTCTTGGAGTTGAAAAATGCAGAGCGCCGAGTTTGCGTGAAGCAGCGCGTCGGTCACCTGTCGAGCAACTTCGACGGTGTAGTGTTCGGGCGGATCTCCCGGCAGGCCGAGCGAGCGCCAGAACGGCGCGCGGTCGTGCTCCTGCTGCCACCACTCCCGCATCGTCGTCGTGTCGTGAACCGACGGCGCGCACACCGTGAGGAATGGGTACTCTTCGGGCGGAATGTAGGGCTGCCCCTCGTCATTCCAGCGTCGTGCCCAGCGCGGAATGCGAAGGCCCAGAATCCCCAGTTCGCTCAACACCGAGGGCACGCAGTCGGGGATTGCCCCGAGATCCTCGGCACACGGCAGCATGCCGGTAGTCTCGCGCATAAAGCCGAGAAGCTCGCGGCCCTGTCTTGCCCAGTCCTCTTCGGACTCTGCGCGCAGTTCCGCGGCAAGGTGCTCGAACTGCCACTTCTCGTCGTCTGAGAGCCCGTGAAACCGGGTGCAGGCACCGAAGGTCCACGTCGGCACGAATGCGTCCTTGCCGACCTGAAGCAGCGCTCGGTCGCGGTGCTGCGCCACGAGCCACCCCTTGGCCTCCTGCGACACTTCGAGTGCGTAGATATCACGTTCGCCCCGGATCTGTTTGTCGAAGACAAAGAGATCCTGTCCCTCGAGCTGTCGAAGGGCGAGTTCGATAGCGCGGCCGGCTTCATCGCCGAGGGTGTCGCGAAGCACGGCGCCGGGAATGTGCGGCTCGGCAAGCCAGCGTACGCGCCCCTCATCAAAGCCGCGATCACGCAGTCGCGAGAGCGTTGCAGCGGCACTGGGAACAAATCGACCCAAGTAGCCGCTCTGGTTGGCTCGTGAGACCGCCCAAACTCGAAAAAAGCCGAGCACGTGGTCAATCCGGTAGGCAGTGTAAAAGCGGTCTGCATGTCGCAGACGATCGCGCCACCACGAGTAGTCGATCTTGCGGAGGGCATCCCAATCGTAGATCGGCATGCCCCAGTTCTGTCCCTGCGGGTTCTCCCCGTCGGGGGGCGCGCCCGCTGTTAACGAGCTCTCGAAAAACTCGGGATACGCCCAGACATCGGCACTGTCATCGTTGATGAGGATGGGAAGGTCGCCCTTGAGAATGACGCCAAGCTGCTCGAGCGCGCGAGCGGCTGTTGTGAACTGTTGTTCGAGACGCATCTGCACCCACGCGTAGAGCAAGAGATCGTAGCGTGCTCCAGAGTCTGCCCAGAGGGAGTCGAGTTTCTCCGTGGAAAACTGTGCGTACTCGCCCCAGGCTGGAAACGCCGAACCTCCGTTCTGTCGCTTCAAGAGCTTAAACGCCGCGTACGAGCGTACCCAGGGATTTGCCTCGACAAACTCGTCGAGCTCACGCCATTCCGCATCGTCGGGCTCGCGCCGTTCTTGCAAGTCGGCAAAGATGCCGTGAAGCAACTCGCGCTTCGCATCGAGCATCGCGGAGTAGCGAAGACGTTCATTTGAGGCGTGCGAGGCATCGAGCGCCGCGAGTTGTTCGCCCACGCGCACCTGAGCCTTCTCAGAGAGCGACGCGAGTTCGGGCAGATCTTCGACTCGAAGGTAGAGGGGATGCAGGGCAAACGCGCTCAAGGCGCTGTAAGGCGAACTCTGCCAGCCGGTATCGTTTACCGGAAGCAGTTGGATCACGTCGAGGCCGGCGTCCTTACACCATCGGCCAAGACGCGGAAGGTCTGCAAACTCACCAACGCCGTGGTTCTGTTCACTCCGAAGAGCAGAGAGCGGAACAAGCACACCGGTCATCCGCCGGGTAAATCCGCTAAACATCATGTGACTTCTCAACTCGCATGGTGGCTCCCCTTCTCTAACAATAGCGACAATTTGTGCAATCAGAAACCGCCGGCGTGGCCATCTCCCCGTGGATCGCTTCCAGACCAGCGCAAATCGTCGGCTCCAAGGGCGACAATTTGTCCCAACCCGAAGGTGGCTCGCTCGCGTCCGGCTACGACGCGGGTCTCGTGACCCCGTTTCTCGAGGTCCGCACCGAGCTCGTCCGCGAAGCCCTCTTCGAGCAAGAGTGGCGCGGCAGGGTCACCCTCGTGGATTTGCCAGCGTGGGTCGTCGAGGGCGCTCTGCGGATCGACGCGGCGGTCGAGCATTGCCGAAACCACCTGCAGATGCCCCTGAGGCTGCATCATCCCACCCATGACCCCAAAGACCGCGGCAAGCTCACCCGAATCCCCGGTAATGAGACCTGGAATAATCGTGTGATAGGGCCGCTTAGCTCCCGCAAGCACGTTAGGATGTCCGGCCTCGAGCACGAATCCGCGCCCGCGGTTCTGAAGCGCAAAGCCGCAGCCGCGCGGCACAATCCCCGTCCCAAAGCCCATGAAGTTGCTGTTGACAAACGAACACCCGTTGCCCTGCTCATCCACCACCGAGAAATAGACCGTGTCTGTTCCCACCATGGTCGAGGGTATCCCAGGACCGACCGAGGCTTGGCGGCGATGGAGGTCGATGGTTGCCGCGCGGGACGCCGCATACGACTCGCCCAGGAGACGATCAAGCGGCGCGGGTGCGATCGCCGGGTCCGCCACGTGCGCGGCAGCATCTGCGAAGGCCAGCCGCATCGCCTCGACCTG
>JBMCTC010000115.1:0-9284 GCA_048624115.1 Spirochaetota bacterium | reverse complement strand
CCACGCATCGAAGAGATCCGCAGCCCGAGCGCGATCGATCTGTGCCAATAAGGCGAGGACTTTAGGGTTCTCGCCCCCGAGGGATAGATAGAGTTCCACCGCCCGTTCTCGCTCGGCATCACTGGTCACTTGCTCGGCATAACGCAACACCGCCTCCTGAAGCGAAGGGCGGTCCGGTACACGATCAAACGAGTCGTCCTCGCGCTCGAGCGCCCTTGTAAGCCGATCGAGTTCGCGAGCGTGCTCGATCGTCGCGAAGGGCTCGACTCTCAGAGCAAGCGACACGAACCGTGGGTCGTTCGGAAACAGGTCTCCAGCAAGCATGAGCTCGCGCTCGGCGGTCGACCGAGCACCAACCTCGAGGGATGCAGAAATCAAGGTATGGGCGTAGTCTGCGGCCACTTGTCGGGAGTCCTGCGGATCGATCGTCGTGCGATTGAGAAGCTCTACTGCCTCGGAACTCCGGCCGGTTTCGTGCAACGTTTTGGCGAGGGCGACGATAGTCTCGTTTCGGGATGCGTGCCAAAAGCGATTAGATTCCAGCGCGAGCTCGAGAAGCTCGAGTCCACGGCGAGTGGTCTCTTGCTGACCCGAATAATGCAGTCCAAGCAAGCTGAGCGCGTCGGACGAACTGGAATCGTACTCGAGAGCAACCTCGAGGAGGCGCGTTGCGAGTTCGATCCTCCCGAGGTCGTGGGCCGCTATCGCCTCGACCACGAACTCTTCGGCAATCGAGTCAGACGGTTGTGCATACATCCATCCGGAGATGAAAACCAGAAACGCGCAAGCAATAAGAGCTCTCATGTTCTTTAGAATCGGCGCCCCGATGCCGCCCCTTCAATCACTCGTCATCGGACTCATCCTGTTCGGAAAGGTCAAGGCGACTTGTTCGCTCCGGCAGACCGAGGAGCGCACGAACCTCGTTATCGACGAGGGTCTCTTTCGAGACGAGGGCATCGGTGAGCTTCTCGATTTCGTTCTTGTGCTCGGTCAGAATACGGTCTGCATCGCGATACGCTTCGTCAAGAATAGAGTGAATCGCTGCGTCAATTTCTTGGGCCTTGCTCTCCGAGTAGTCTTTGTGCCGAGCAATCTCCTTCCCAAGAAAGATGGGCTGGTCTTCCTGACCGAAGGCGACCGGTCCGAGTGCGCTCATTCCCCATTCCGTGACCATTCTTCGTGCCAGGTCGGTCGCATGGGCCAGGTCTGATTGCGTGCCCGTCGTTGTCTCGTTGTAGAAGAGTTTCTCTGCAATGTAGCCGCCGTAGGCAATCTTGATCCGATCCATTAACCAGCCCCGGCTATGCGAATAGGTGTCTTTCTCTGGAAGAGAGAACGCAACACCGAGCGCACGACCGCGAGGAACAATAGTCACCTTGTGCAATGGATCAGAGTTCGGTAGATAGTAGTGAAGAAGTGCGTGACCGGCCTCGTGACACGCAGTCTTCCGCTTCTCGTCTTTGGTAAAGACTCTCGAACGTCGCGCGACGCCCATCATTATCTTATCTCGTGCCTCTTCAAAGTCGTCCATTTGCACAAGATCGCGATTCGCCCTGGCGGCGTAGAGCGCGGCTTCGTTGACGAGATTGGCGATGTCGGCGCCCGAACAACCTGGAGTCGCCCGCGCTACGCGGGAGAGATCGACCTTGGGAGAGAGAGGCACCTTTCCTGCGTGAATCCGTAGGATTGCCTCCCGCTCCTCCTGGTCCGGCATGTCGACCACAACTTGGCGATCGAAGCGTCCGGGGCGCATGAGCGCGGGATCGAGCACGTCGGCGCGGTTCGTGGCGGCCAGGATTATGACACCGTCCTTCGTCTCAAAACCGTCCATTTCGACCAGCATTTGGTTGAGCGTCTGCTCACGCTCGTCATGACCTCCCCCGTAACCGGCCCCGCGCGTGCGGCCGACGGCATCGAGCTCGTCGATGAACAAAATGCAGGGAGCATTCTTCCGGCCCTGGTCAAAGAGATCGCGGACCCGACTGGCTCCAACACCGACAAACATTTCGACAAAATCCGAGCCCGACATGTGAAAGAACGGGACACCCGCCTCTCCTGCGCACGCCTTTGCCAGAAGCGTCTTGCCCGTACCGGGCATTCCCACGAGCAGCACGCCCTTGGGGATCTTGGCGCCCATTCGCGTGAACTTGGCCGGATTCTTCAAGAACTGTACAACCTCTTGGAGCTCGTACTTTGCCTCTGCTTGGCCGGCAACGTCTGCGAAGGTGATTTTTCGCCCGTCATCGGCATACTTCTTCGCCTTGCTCTTTCCAAAGGCAAATGCCTTGTTTCCGCCGCCTTGAGTCTGTCGCAGCATAAACCAGATTAGAAAAATCCCAATGACCCACGGAAACAAGTTAAGGAGGACCTGCAGGGTCGAAGGCGAGGGTCTCCGACCGGTCGTCGAGACTCCATTCTCATGAAGCCGTGACATCAGATCAAAATCCACGTACGGAATCCGGGTCCGGAATGGCGTTCCATCGAGCGTCATTCCCTGAATGTCCTCACCGACGATCTCGACTCGCTCTACCCGGTTCTGCTCCACATAATTGAGGAAGGTAGTGTAGGCCAATGTCTCTACACCGGCCTGGTTGCCGGGGTTCGATAGGACGAGAATCAAAATCCCAAAAAGTGCTATGATAAGGACGAGCGCAAATCGGTTGTTCTTGAAGTTGAAGTTGAATTGACCGGGATCTTGCTGGTTTCCATTCGAGTCTTTGTCCTGGTTATTCTGATTATCGCTCATTCGTTTTCCTTGGGCACGCGAGCCATGTGTTCTACGAACCGAAGATACTTGGTTTAGGCATAATGGACAATATAAAGAGGATCACCCAAGGCGCGAGAGCTCGATGCGGGTTCCGCTCAGGACAAACCGCATTCCTCTCCCCTCTAGAATGATCCCATTGCGACGCGGTGGTTGACCCATGAGCGGCGCGAAAAAGGCGTGCCCCGGTCGGTTCTCGCGAGAGATCATCCCTCGATCGGAAAGGGTCTGATACAGCAGCGCCAAGCGCGCGTCTGGAGCAAGACGGAAGAGATCAGCCGCCGATATGATCGTCTTGCCCGCACGATCCGCGACAGAGACTTGGTCCGCTGCGCTCGAGAGTCTACGGGACCGTTCGCGATAGGCACGCGCTATGACGAGCAAGTCATCTCCAAGGCGTGGCCACGATACGCGAGCCTGCGGAACAATCTCGTGTCTCACGAGATTACGGCGGTAGCGCAAGTCCGAATTCGTTGTGTCTTCACGCCAAGAGGCCCCTCGCGACCGTGCGTACGCCCGTAGCGCGTCGCCGGAAACCTCAAGCGCAGGTCGCACGAACAGCACTCCGCCGGATTCTCTAATGGCAGGCATGCCGGCAAGCAACGGCGAATCGATACCACCGAGCAACCGCATCGCGACGGTTTCAACCTGATCATCTCTCGTATGAGCCAGAGCGCAGTAGCGGACTCCGGTCGAACGGCCGATCGATTCGAGAAATCCATACCGTTGTGCTCGAGCGAGGGCCTCATAGCCGCCACCGGCGGCGGCCTCGTCTCGACTTGGAGGACTCGCTGCCGACCCGTAGAAGAGCGGCGCACCGATCGCGTTCGCCAAATCCGACACAAGCGCACGATCTGCACGATGCTCGGCAGGATCTCTCGTGTGATGATCAAAGTGAGCCAGGATGAGCTGGAGGGAGAATCGCTCTGTGATTTCGGACAGGGCAAGTGCCAGCGCGACGCTGTCGCCGCCCCCGGACACCGCAACGAGGAGCCTGCAACCGTTGATTCGATGGGTCCGAAGCTCATCGGAGATCAGAGTTAGGACGCTGTTAGCGGTTAACCTCATTCATCACGCTCTCAACGCTTGATATGCTCAAGAGGTCTACCGCTTCGACAGCTCTCTTGATCGCATCGCCAATGAGTTCGGCCTCTTCGCCGGCGGGGCGTTCAAGAACGTGTTCGACGACCGTATTATCCGGTCCGGGGCGGCCGATCCCCACGTAGAGTCTGAGGAAGTCGGTGCGGCCGGTGAATGCGATCACAGAGGCAATGCCCTTATGCGACCGATTCTTGCCGCCTCGCTTCAAACGGATCTTCCCGGCCGGAAGATCGAGGTTATCGGTGACCACGAGGAACTTGTCGAAAGAGAGGCCACAATGCTCGAGGAGCCAGGGCACAACCACGCCCGATCGATTCATGTAGGTCAGTGGCTGCGCCAGAACTGGCGAGGTGCAGCCGCTCCACCGGAGCGGCCGAAATAACTTCTTTCGAAGCGGAACATTATGTGTCTGAGAGTACGTAGCGACAACGTCGAAACCAACGTTATGACGGGTACTCTCAAAACGGGCTCCGGGATTGCCGAGCCCCAGTACAAGCAGTTACTCCTCCTCGGACGAACCTTCTTCGCCCGATTCTGCTTCGCCCTCTTCACCAGCACCTTCGCCGGAGGCTGCCATTACGCCTTCGAGCGTTTCTTCACCCTCTTCCGGTCCCTCGACCTCAAGGCGCGGCATAGTCACAAGCGCTATCACTGAGTCTTCATTCGTGAGGACCGATACACCGTCCTGGACGGGAAGATCAGAAACGTGCAGCGAGTCGCCGATGTTGAGCCCACTCACATCGAGGTCAAACGCATCAGGAATGTCCTTTGGCAGACACTCAATCTCGACCTCGTGCAGCGGTTGCTCGAGAATACCGCCCTCACGCACGCCTGCGGACGTCCCGTGGACGTGTATTGCAATGTGAGTTCGTAGCGATTTACCAGCCTCGATTTCAAAGAAGTCAAGGTGCAGAATATCCCCGGTCAGGATGTCTTCTTGGTAATCCTTGATGAGCACATCGTAGGTCTCGCCGTCGACGTGCAACTGGATGATTTGGCTCTCCGAGATGACTCGAAACTCGCGACCAAACTCCGTCGCGTCGAGCGATACTGCGATAGGCTCGCGATGGCCATAGATGACGGCCGGTATCTTGCCGTCTCTACGAAGTCTTCGAGACGCACCGGTCTTTCGTTCTGGACGCGCTGCCGCGGTCAGCGTTTTCTGATCCATAATAGCTCCTGAAATCTCAACGGGACTGTCAAAAACGACCGATGCAGCTGAGCTTTCGGTCGATTGGCCCCTTAATATACGTAATCTTCCTTTGTATTCCAAGGCCTCCGGCTCAAACCTCCTCCGCCGGATAGAGTTGCTGCGAGCCAAACCAAAGCCGCTCGAGCTCATAGAACGCTCTCATTTCGCGGCTCATGAGGTGGATGACCGCGAATCCGAGATCTACGAGCACCCAGCCGACTTCCGCGTCACGTTTGGGTTTGCGCATCGGCTCCATCTCACGCTCGGCGAACAGATCGTTCAACTGGTCGATAAGGCCCCTCAAGTGTCCCTGAGAGTTTGCCGTCGCGACGATAAAATAGTCGGCGAAGCCACAAGTCTCGGAGACGTTTAGTGCAATCGCGTCCTGCGCTTGTGCGTCGTCTAAGAGTTCTGCAACGGCAAGAACATCAGCCCGACGCTTCGAATCCCTATCTGACATATCTTCCATCAAAATCCCTTCCGAGGATGATCGTGACGTCAACCGGAGACTGACCCAAGCCCTCCGCCTCAGCGACGGGTGCACGAATGATGTCCGCGGCACGTTGAGCGAAGAGCTCATTTCCCACGCGATCGACGACCACCGTACTCTCTCGAGATGTCTCCTCGGCATTCCCAACCGCAACGACATCGAACCCGTAGCTTCGATAAAGCTCCGCGGTGCGGCGCGCGAGGCCGGTGATCTCCGTTCCGTTGAGAACCTCAACCCTAATCACGATGTTCTCGTCTCGCAGTGATTCCTCGCTCTCGAGGTTGGTCACGACCTGTCGCACCGACTCGCGTAACCATTTACCTTCTTGATGGGGAAAGAGCAAGGTCTCACTCTGCTCCCCCGTCTCCACGTTGCGCAGTGTGCCCTCGAGCTGCCTCGTGCTCACGCGATCGGTCTCGAGATTATCCATCTCGAAAAAAAACGACGTCAGTGCAAGCCGATCAAGATCGGTTTCAAGCGCTCGATCGAAAATCTCAGCAGCACCGGGGTCTGCGAGATCCTCATGAAAATCGCCAAGCCTGACGAGCAGTTGAATCACCAACTTTTGGTGCCGCGCGGTAACCTCCCGCGCACGCTCTCCAAGACCCTGGTACTCGAGGTAGAGTCGGGCTTTTGCCCCATCGAGAACAACGTCCCCATTTGGTATCAGAACCGCGTCGGGGCCCTCGTTTGGAACGTCCGTGACAAAGATCGGTAGACCCTCGACAGCGTCCACAATGGCTTCGAGGCCTTCGGCCGTAGTCGCGAGATGGAAGGCGAGCGGAGCTCCGAGAAGGGCCGATACCTCCTCGCGGTAGGTCTCTATGCCGTCGTTGAAGTATATCGTGTCGATCGTATCGACTCGGTCGAGCGAGCGAACCCGTATTCCGGTGTTGCCCGGAATATCGAAGAGCGCACCCCGCTGCGTGCTCGGCTCGTAGTAGACCGCCTGGGTCACGAGGCGTCCATCCTCGAGCTCAACGGTGAGAAGAAAGGTGAGCTGCTCCCCGTCGTTGACCATCTCCGAAACGACGTCGGTGCGAATCGCGAGTGCGACCACTAAAGCGGTCGCCGCAAGAACGCCGACAATGATCAGAACGATCACGAGACCTTTGTCTAAACCCTGTGACTGCATACGCTTCTGTTTCGTTCGCCTCGCTACGGCTATCGGTAGAGACCTCGCTCCTCAATGTAGTCAAAGACCGTTGGCAGCACAAGATACCGAAACGGCATCCGTGCGTTCGCGCGCTCACGAATCTCCGATGCGGATATCTCGAGCGACAGGTTGTCAACTTCGCAATGTGGTCGATTGAGTTGAGAGCCACCGTTTCCGGGACGCCTCAAGAGAATGATATCTGCAAGCTGGACGATCGTTTCAACGTCCCGCCAATCCTCGAAGCCATCCACGAGGTCCTCGCCGATCATCAAGCCGGGCTTCCCCGTGAGTTCATCACTCTCGTTCAGATGCCGAAGCGTCGAGACTGTGTAGCTAACCGCTTCCTGCTCGATTTCGTAGGCGAGAACCCCAAACTCCGGCCTATTGGCGGTTGCAAGCTCAAGCATCGCGATACGCTGCGCCGAAGATGCTAGAGGCGATTGCTGCTTGTGAGGAGGCACATACGTGGGAACAAAGAGGACGCGCTCGTAGTCGAGCCGAGCGAGAACCTCATCGGCCATCACGAGATGTCCGATGTGCACCGGGTCGAAGGTTCCGCCGAACACCGCCGTCCTCACTCGCCTGACCCCAAGGCGATCAGCGCACCGGCGAGTTCCCGAATGCCGTCGCCGGTTATTGCTGAAACACCAACGACGGTCTCTCCCGAAGACGCGGCTACCATCTCAGAAAGGAGTGCTCCGCCCTCATCGAGGTCGATCTTGTTCGCGATGATCAATCGGGGTTTCTCTGCGAGCGCAGGCTCGAACGCCTTGAGCTCTCTGAGCAACATCGGTACCGCACGTGCAGCATCCTCCTCGGTGATGTCCACTATAAACGCCAACGAGCGCGTTCGCGCGATGTGACGCAAGAACTCGATTCCCATTCCTGCACCGTCTGACGCTCCTTCGATAAGGCCTGGTATGTCCGCCAGTATGAGATGCTGGTAGTCCAGGTTCATGACACCAAGGTTGGGAATCTTAGTTGTGAATGGATAGGCGCCGATTTTGGGATGCGCGGCGGTGAGCCGACCGAGAAGTGACGACTTGCCGGCATTTGGCTTTCCCACAAAACCGACATCAGCTATGAGTCGGAGCTCCACATCGAGCTCGCGCTCGGCGCCCGGCTCTCCCGGTTGGGCAAAGCGAGGCGCCTGCTGTCGCGAAGAGGCAAAGTGCGTATTGCCCTTCCCTCCACGGCCACCCTGCAGCAAGACCTCGGAGTCGCCGTCTTCCAGCGCTTCAAAAAGCACTTGACCGGTCTCACGATCCTGCACGATCGCGCCGGGAGGAAGCTCTATTACCGCATCTTTTCCGTCACGCCCGTGACGTTTGCGCCCGCTGCCCGGTTGTCCACGCTCTGCTTTGAACAAACGGTTATGCGTTAGATGCACGAGCGTACGGAGATCACTCTTGACGCGGACGATCACATCCCCGCCGCGACCGCCGTCGCCGCCGTCGGGGCCGCCTTTGGGCACGTACTTCTCACGCCGAAACGAAACGGAGCCGGCTCCCCCGGCTCCAGATGCGACGCGGATAACTGTATGGTCTACAAATGATTGCAACGAAGCCGAACGCTGGCTAGTTCTCCAGCGCCTCAATAGAAACGAGCTTGCGACCCTTCCGCTCGGAAAAGACGACCTTACCATCGAGCTTTGCAAAGAGGGTATCGTCGCGTCCTCGACCGACATTTACGCCGGGGTGGAAACGGGTTCCTCGCTGCCGAACGATAATCGAACCGGCAGGTACGATCTCGCCACCAAAGCACTTCACGCCCAAGCGCTGAGCCGCGGAGTCTCGACCGTTCTTACTGCTTCCCCCACCCTTTTTATGAGCCATGCTGATCTCCTTGTACCAAAAAAGTCACTTCTTCGGGATATTCATTTGCAATCCGGCCGATCCCGGCGACTACGGATGCCGTTGCGCCACCAAGCCAATCGGCGGCGGCATCAGGATGTTTCACTTCGATCAGAAGCTCGCCTGGCCTTTCTGCTCTCCCGGTAACTCCGAGCGTGCCGTGCTCCTGCTCAAACTCGAGCAGCGCGTCGGCAAACGACCTGACAAGCGATGTCACGGCGGCGCAAACAACATTGTTGCCAAGCGGTCCACCGCGACTCGAGGCGTGCCCCTGCAACTCCAACCGCGTCGCGCAGCGATCTTGCAGGGTCAGTGAAACCTCGATCACGTTACGCAGTGATGTCCTGCACCTTCAAGACGGTGTAGTCCTGGCGATGGCCCTTGGTTCTCTTGTAGCGCTTACGTCGCTTGTACTTAAAGACGCGCACCTTCCCGCCACGAACGTGATCCTCGACGACGGCCTTCACCCTCGCACCTTTCACGAACGGTCCGCCGACCTGAACCTTATCCTTGTTGGTGAGCATGAGCACGGAGTCAAACTCCACGACGTCACCCTTTTCTGCCTGTACTCGGTTCACCGTAATGCTCGAGCCCTTCTCCGCTCGGTACTGGTGCCCCTGAATTTCGACCATCGCATACATAGGTAAATCCTTACGTTCACATGAGGTAGCCCTGTAAGTAACACAATTCCGTTGCCATCGTCAAGGAATCGGTAGCGGGATCACGCG
>JBMCTC010000114.1:0-9363 GCA_048624115.1 Spirochaetota bacterium | reverse complement strand
ACCACTGTTGACCAGTCAAAACCAATGGCGGCCTACGTAGAGGGAATGCTCCAGGGATCCGGTCTCGACGTTCCCGAGCGCCTGATGACCTTTCAAGCACAGCACGCGTGCGCCGGTGGGACGATTGCGATGATGAGTATCGCCGGTCTTCTCGCGCTTGCACGCGAGCCGGGATCCGGCCTCGTTGTAAGCTCCGACGTCGCCCGTTACGACGCGCCTTCGACAGCGGAGATCACCCAGGGCGCGGGCGCGGTAAGCCTGCTCATGGAACAGAACCCTCGTCTCATCGAGCTCGATCTGAGTACTCCGGGATTCTGCTCGCGCGATGTAGATGACTTTTTTCGGCCCAATGGTTCAGTGACCGCCAAAGTAAAGGGCGGCTACTCGATGCAGTGTTACAATGAATCGCTTGACGAGGCGTTTCACGACCACTGCGAGCGGCGCGGGCTGGAGCCTAAAGAGTTGCTCGAGTCCACCGATATGTTTGCCTTTCACGTGCCCTTCAAACTCATGGCGCTTACCGCGTTCCAGAGACTCGTCAGTCATCACACCGGGATGCATCAGGACGAGCTTGACGCGTTCGTGCGTGAGCGAGGGTTTGAGCAGAGCCTGGACCCGAACCGGCGAGTCGGGAACTTGTATACCGCCAGCACCTTCCTTGCGCTCGCATTCTTACTCCGCGAACGCTACGAGAATCTTGGGAAAGATATCGTTGGGAAGTCGATTCTCATGGCATCGTACGGCTCAGGCAACACGATGGTTGTGCTCAACGGAACGATCGCACCAGGTGCGCCTGAGGTAATCGAGCAATGGGACCTGGACGCAATCTACCGGAACCAGTACGACGCAAGCACCGAGAAGTACGAGACATGGCTCAAAGCGCCGCACACAAACGGCACGCTCGAGAAGCTGCTCGGCGAAACACCGGTGCCCGAGAATCACTTCTACCTCTCGGCGATTCGAGACGACGGCTACCGCCAGTATCTCTTTCATCAAAGCTAATGTCGGATTCCGATAACATCGGCGAGCGCAAAGCGCAGCACCTCGAGATTTGCTCAGACGAATCGCAGTACGAGGTTGAGCGGGGAAGCACCCTCCTCGACAAGGTTCACTTTGTCCACCGTTCGCTGCCCGAGCTGAATGAAGATGAGATAGACACCGGAAGCGAGTTCCTCGACCACGCTGTGGCGATGCCGCTATTCATCAGCTCGATGACCGGCGGAAGCGAGGGTGGCTATGCGGTAAACAAGCAGCTCGCGCAAGTTGCGCAGCGGGTCGGCATACCGGTCGGCATGGGCTCGATCCGAATCCTCTTCCGTAAGCCTGAGGTCATGGATCACTTCCTGCTCAAGCCGTTCGCTCAAGACGTACCGGTGTTCGCCAACATTGGTGGCGTGCAACTCCGTTCCGACGAGCTTGGCCCGCTCGTTGAGCTTCTCAAGCGTCTCGAGGTCGATGGAGTTGCAGTCCACCTCAATCCGGGACAAGAGTTAGTCCAGCCTGAAGGTGATCGAGATTTCCGAGGTGTCTTGAACGGAATCAAACGGCTCTGTGAGGTATCGCCGGTGCCGGTAATTGTAAAGGAAACGGGGTTTGGCGTTGCGGTGAGCGAGGTCGAATCGTTGGTCCAGGCCGGAGCAACCTATGTGGACATAGCTGGTCGGGGCGGAACGAACTGGATCACGGTCGAAGGGTATCGCCTGACCGGCGAAGCGCAAGCCGTCGCGGATGAGTTCGGAGGCTGGGGCAACCCCACAGGCCCGACACTCGCGGCACTACGCGACTACCGCGGCACGATCTTGGCCTCAGGCGGAATCCGAACCGGCATGGATGTCGCAAAGGCGCTCGCTCTTGGCGCGGAAAGCGTCGGAATGGCCCTTCCGTTTGTGCGCTCGATTCGGGAAGGTGGCATAGACGGCGGCGTTGCGTTTGCGCATCGGATTCGTCAGGTGCTTCGTTACGCCATGCTGCTCTGCGGCGCGCGGACGCTCGAAGAGCTTCGCGCGGCACCACTCGTCCTTGGATCTGAGTTTCGATCCTACACAGCCCAGCTCAAGAACATCGGGAGCAGATAGCCCATGGACCTCCCCCGCCGCTTTCGAAAACTCTCCGTTCGCGAGCGCCGAGCGATATTGGCAGAGTCGCTCAAATCCTCCGACGGCAATGCCTTTGGCAGCGAAACCGAGTTCATCGAACTCGCAGACATCATGGTGGAGTCGGCCGTTGGCTATCTGCCGCTGCCGGTAGGAATCGCAACCGGTTTTCTCATTGATAACGAGAATTACGCTATTCCCATGGCAACCGAAGAACCGTCGGTTATCGCTGCCGCATCGTTTGCGGCGGCAACCGTCGCGCGCGCGGGAGGTTTTATCACAACGCCCGGCCGGCCGATAACAATCGGACAGGTTCACGTCGGCGGCGTCGGCCCCGAGGCGGCAGCCGCGGTAATACGCGGGCGCGCCCGGCTCGAGGACGCGGCGAGCGAACCCCTCGCGCGAATGACGAAGCGGGGCGGCGGACTTCGCGAGATTCGCGCGACGTGGCTCGAGGCAACCGAGACACTCCGTGTCGAGTTCGAGGTTGATGTCCAGGCTGCCATGGGCGCCAACCTCGTAAATACCGTCGCAGAGCGTCTGAGACCGATTGTCGAGGAACTCACCGGCGGCGAGGTGATCATGGCAATCCTCTCGAATGCCGCACCGGCTCGCATCGCGAACGCCTCGTTTGCCCTACCAGTCGAGGCACTCGCACGTGCCGGGCGAACCGGGGCGGAAATCGCCAACCGGATTGTTACCGCAACGAAAATTGCCGACGCCGACCCACACCGGGCGGTAACGCACAACAAGGGTATCATGAACGGTCTGACGGCACTTGCCCTCGCTACCGGAAACGACACACGAGCACTCGAGGCCGCGGTGCACAGTCATGCCGCATCAACCGGCTCGTATCGGTCGCTCACGAGCTACGAGGTTCGCAAAAATGCCCTGTGCGGGAGCATTGCGCTTCCCGTGGTGCTCGCAAGCGTAGGCGGCGCGGCGGGCGTGCATCCGACCGCCCGTGCCGGCCTCGAGCTTCTCGGCGGCCCGAGTCACGATCGGCTCGCCTCCATCGCCGTCTCGCTCGGACTCGCGCAGAATCTTGCAGCGCTCTGGGCGCTCGTAAGCGAGGGAATCCAGACGGGTCACATGGGACTGCACGCAAATCGGCTCGCCTGGATGGCGGGAGCGCGCGGAAGCGAGCGAGCCGCGGTTGTGGATCTGATGAAAAACCGTAGCGAGTTTAGCTCGCAGGCTGCCGAGCAGGCTCTTCGCGAGATCAGAGGTGGAGCGCGGGAGCAGTGAGCGTGACAGCCGTTGCATCACCAAGTCTCGCCTTGACCAAGTACTGGGGCAAGCAATCGAACGGGGTGAATCTCCCGGCGACCTCGAGTCTTGCCATCACGCTTGGCAGTCTCGAGACAAGGACCACTGCTTCCTTTTCCGACGGCACGGCCAACGACCACACCATAACGATTAACGGATGGAGGGCAGATACCGGCAGCTACTCCGAGATCATCGACGAGTTTCGCCGCAGGGCTTCTCGAGAGAGGTCGATGCAAAGTCGTCCTCTTCTCATCGAGTCGGTCAACACCTTTCCGACGGCGGCGGGCGTGGCAAGCTCTTCGAGCGGATTTGCCGCGCTCGCCCTCGCGCTCGACCGCCTCTACGAGACAAACCTCTCGCGAAGCGAGCTCTCTGCAATCGCACGTACCGGCTCGGGAAGTGCGAGTCGAGCACTCTTCGGCGGCTTTACCACGTGGGACGCGGGCGCCTCAGCCGCGACGGAGTTTCTGCCGGCCTCGCACTGGCCCGAGCTGCGCGTACTGGTCGCAGTCGTCTCTACCGAGAAGAAACCCGTATCCTCGCGCGAGGCAATGACGCGCGCGCGGGAGACGTCGCCCTACTACGGATCCTGGGTGAGTGAAGCACCGGACCTCTTCGAGGATGCAAAGCAGGCAACAGTTGATCGCGACCTTGCGAAACTAGGCGAACTCATGCGGGCGAGTTACCTGCAGATGTTCGCAACCATGTTCACCGCCCGCCCGCCGGTCGTGTACTGGCTCCCCGAGAGCCTCGCAGTGATTCATGCAGCCGAGGCGCTGCGAAGCGACGGTGTCCCGGTGTGGGAGACAATGGACGCCGGACCTCAAGTAAAGCTCCTGACAACCGAGGACAAAGTCCCGCATGTCGAGTCGACCGTGCAGGCCCTCGTGCCGGGTGTGCAGATCATCCACAGTGTGATCGGTGGCGAGCCGCGGGTAGATGCATCGTGACGAGCTTTGGCGCGACGGCCCCGGCGAATTTGCTTCTCCTCGGCGAGTACGCCGTGCTGGAAGAAGGCGGGTTGGGAATCGCCATTGCTGCCGATGTACGCGGCTCAGCTCGCTTTTCGGCTTCCCGCACGATCGAGCGAGAAGTATCGGTTGAGGGGATCATGGACCAGCAGCGTGTCTTTTGGAGTTCGTCGGCCGAAAGGAGGTCCGGGCCCGAGCGGGACAAAAAGCTCGAGGCGATGGCGCGGCACCTGCGGTCGCAGTTTGGAACCCCTACGGGAACGATCACGATTGATACACGCCCCCTTTTTCGAGCAGACGGTAGAAAGCGAGGCTACGGTTCGAGTGCGGTTACCGCAGCGCTCCTGACCGCGCTGTGGTGCCGCGCTACCCGTGACAACCCCGCGGCTCCCGATGGCTCGTCGTTGATCACCGTGGGAGTCGCCGCCCATCGCGCGGCACAATCGGGCCGCGGAAGCGGATACGACGTCGCGAGTTCACTCGTCGGCGGCACAATCCTCTTTACAGGAGGTCACGCCCCGGCTGCCGCCCCGGTCTCGCTTCCGTGGCTCACCGATCTCTTTCTGTTTGCAGGAAGCGCGCCGGTGCCAACACCTGGCGCAGTGGGACGCTACGAGACGTGGAAGCGCGAACACCCTGCTCTGGCAACGCAATTCCTCGAGACCTCCAACGCACTTGTCTCGAGCTTCGTGAGCGCCGGCACTCGGGCGGCCGCAGCTGAGATCATGGAACGATACGCGTCGGTCACGCAGGAGCTCGGCGAGCGCATCGGCGTTCCGACGAAGATTACCGCTCCGGTCGGCACACCGGTCGGCATACCGAGAAAGGCGATTGGGGCCGGCAATGAACTGGGAATTGCCTGGCCGCAAGAGCACCACGGAGCGCTTGGCGCGATCAGCGGATTCGAGCCGGTTCCGATCGCCTCGGAGGGTTTGGTATGGCAGTAGGGGAAGGTAGAGGAAAGCTCTTACTCTTTGGTGAACACTCGGCGGTCTACGGCTATCCGGCAGTCGGCATCCAGCTCGACCGGGGGCTCCGACTCGAGCTTGAAGAGCGGCCTGCCGACGAGTGGTTTCTCCCCGAGCTAGAGCCCGGTGCCGCAAAAATGATCGCCGAGGCGCTCGAGCGCCTACCCCACGTCTGCGACTCGAGAGCTCGGGCCGAGGCGAGGTCGAGGCAATCCCGTGGAAGAAGAGTTACGCTGACCTCGATTGACGGCGACCTTCCGATGAGCATGGGCTTCGGGTCTTCCGCCGCATTTTGCACAGCGCTCGTACGCGCATACGCACCTGCGCTCGCCACAGACGCCCACGCGCTCTGGCGAGCTGCCCACGAACTGGAGCACATTTTTCACGGCTCGCCCTCGGGAATCGACACCGGCCTCGCGGTCTTTCCCGGCGCAAGCCTGATCCGCCCCCGGCCCTCGGGTAGCGAGCGCGGGGCTTCCGCCGACTACGAGCTGCCGACGCGCGAGGCTGTGACGCTCCCGCCGGCAGCACTCCTGGTCGGAGCGTTGCCGCGGGAAGAAAGCACCGCAGAGCTTATCGCGGGTTTACGCGAACAGAAGCGTGAGCGGCCGCGGTTCGTAGGGAGCAGGATGGAGCGGTTGGGCCGAATAGCGGAGCATGGTGCGGGTGCTGCAAGCCGCGACGAACTCGGGAAGCTCGCAGATGAGGCGCACGCACTGCTTCGCGAACTCGGGTTGAGCACGCCGTCACTTGACGAACTGCTCGAACACGTCCGGGGCTTCGGTGCAGTGGGAGCCAAGCTCAGCGGTGCCGGCGGCGGGGGCGCGTTCTACGCGGTGTTTGCCGATCGCGAGGGCGCGCTACGGGCCGCCGAGAGTATCAAGAAAAACGGTCTCCCCTACCTATCGGTAGAAGAGACCGTCAATCTCCAACACAAGACGTACTAAGTCAGATCAAACTGGTTTGTGCCGTTGAGGTTGTCGTACGCCTCGAGCAGTCGCTTGACCATCCCCTTTTCGCCAAGATGCAGCCAGCCACGAGGATCGATCTTCTTTTTGTTTGGCTGGTCCGGTCCCTCAGGATTTCCGATCTGAGAGTGCAGATACCCGTCATTTTCGTCCATGTACTGCTTGATCGGTTGCGTAAACGCCCACTGAGTATCGGTGTCAATGTTCATTTTCACAACACCGTACGAAACCGCCTCTTTGATCTCCTCAGCCGTCGAGCCCGACCCTCCGTGGAAGACGAGATCGAGCGGCTTCTCCTTCGTATTGCGCTCTTTCTGGATCATCTCCTGTGAGTTTTTGAGGATCACCGGTCGAAGCTTGACGTTGCCGGGCTTATAGACCCCGTGCGTGTTGCCAAACGCCGCTGCAACCGTGAAGTTACCCACACCGTTGAGCTTGTCGTACGCCTGCAGCACCTCTTCCGGCTGCGTGTAGAGCCGCGAGCTGTCGATGTCGCTGTTATCAACGCCATCCTCTTCGCCACCGGTTACGCCAAGCTCGATCTCGAGCGTCATGCCCATCGTGGCCATTCGCTCAAGGAACTGTCGTGAAGTCTCGAGGTTTTCCTCGAGCGACTCCTCGGAGAGGTCGAGCATGTGGGAGCTATAGAGTGGTTTGCCGTGCTCTTTGTAATACTTCTCACCCTCGGTCAGAAGACCATCGACCCACTTGAGAAGCTTCTTTGCACAGTGGTCGGTATGCAGAATCACAGGCACACCGTAGTACTCCGCGAGGAGGTGAATGTGAAGCGCGCCGGCGACAGATCCCGCGACTGCGGCCCGCTGATCCGTGTTATCCAAGAACTTACCGGCATTAAACTGACCACCACCATTCGAGAACTGGATGATGATCGGAGCACTCGCCTCTTTGGCCGACTGAAGTGCCGCGTTTATGGTGTTGCTCCCAACCACATTCACTGCGGGAAGAGCACATTGCACGCTCTTGCAGTATTCAAAGACCTCTTGAAGCTGTTCTCCCGTAATCACGCCGGGCTTGAGCTTTAGTTTTCCCATTCTGACTCCTTCGTATTCGAAATTTGTCGACGCAAAGGAGGTTTGTCAATGGAGAGTGGACGTTCGATGCCCTATTGAACCGTCTCGAAGTCCCGTACGTAACGGGCTATGCCAAGCGCGATCGCCTCGGAGAGCTGTTGTCGGTAGGTGGGCGTCACCAACTGCAACACCTCTTCGCGGTTGTTCACAAACCCGGTTTCGACCAGGATTGATGGCATTCGCGCCTCGCGCACGACGAAAAAGTTTGCGACGTTGATCCCTCGCTCGATTGGGGTAGCGGGAAGTCGCTCGGCAATCGCGTTCAATACCGACTCGCCCACCAGCTTACTCTCGAGCGTGTACTCTTCCTCTTTTACGTCGTTGAGAATGGCGAGCACGGCCGGATCGAAGTGTTCCTCGTCTCGATCTTCGAGAACCTGCCTTCGTTGATTTGGCGGCAAATAGTAGATCTCGATCCCGCGCGCATCAGTCCACGGTGTTCGGCTTGCGTTTACGTGCAGAGAGACAAAGAGGATATTGTCAAGCGGATCCTCTCGCAATGAGTGCGCGAACTCAGTTCGTTCACCAAGCTCGAGGAACACGTCGGTGTCCCTTGACAGATGAATCTCGGGGCCGTTGAGCAGCCTCTCGAGCTCCGCCTTCACGCGCACTGCCATGTCCAGTACGAGATCTTTCTCACGGACCGTCGTTTCGACCCCGTTGATCGAGAGCGTTCGATTGGCACCCGGATCCTTGCCGCCGTGGCCCGCATCGATCACAATCGCCTTGATCGGTCTGAGACGGAGTTGGTCGGGGTTAACACCGAGGCGCTCGCGAAGCGTCTCGTACGTCGTTTCCGGAAGAAAAAGGTTTCCCCGCGAGTAGACCACGGGGTCGATTTGAATCACCTGGTCGAAATCGGCAACCGCCAACTCCTCGCCGGGCGCGAATCCAATGCTCGCTTCCTCGCCCCAAAGGACACCCGTTCGTGAGAACTCGTCCCACTCGAGCGTGGCGCCCGTAGCCGAGAGTAACTCGCGTATATCGATGCCGTCTTCAGTCGCAAACAGCAGGCTCCCGACGAGCAACAGCAGACCTACAGTAACTCTCCTCATTGACTAGAGTATCGGCAAAAGGGCTGCTGCGCTTATCGGATCGTGACGTGAATCTCGAGACGTTAGCTCTTAGCCAGTACACGCTCGGTGTTGTAGAGCCGACTCGTCAAAAGCGCGAGAATCGAAACGAACACCAGGTTTGATACGACCGTAAGGAGCAGCGCGAGCACCGTCGATTGACTCAAAATGATCGCCTTGAGGCTAAAGATCACGTTGAGCACGGGAACGAGATACAGGCCAATCGACTGACTCGGATCCATGTTCATGGTCACAACACCAATGACGATTACAATGATGTACACTGGGCCGATGTACGCCTGAGCCTCCTTGAGGCTGTCGGCGAAACTTCCGAGCAGCACGATGACCGTCGCGGCAAGGCCACTTCCCGTGAGCAGAACGAGCAGCAGGTTGAAGATCGCAAGCGGGGTCAGGGCGATGCTTCCCGACATAAAGCCGCCAAAGAGGCTGCCACTCACCGAAAACGCGATCAAGAGACCAGCGAAACTCGCAACGCTGTTGAGCAACGATGAGGTTACGACAAAACCGATTTTCCCCAGCGCAATCGACGTGCGCGACACTTGGTTTACCAAGAGCGACGAGAGACTCCCCCGCTCCTTCTCTCCGGCGGTCGTATCGATTCCCATCGACATACTACCGGCAAACAAGTAAATGATGATGATGTACGGAAGCATAATGGCGAGGAAGTTCGCGCCTTGAGACTCTTTCGGTGCCGTATCGAGCGTTTGGATGTCGATGGTGTTGAGCTCTTCTCTGCTCAGGCCGACCTCTAATAGCCGTGCTTCGCTTGTCTCCTGTTCGTATGACTCGAGCGCACTACGAATGACCTGGGCGGCATAGCTCTGATCGGTGGAAGTTGAGTTCGCGTACACGCCGACTGTGGCGCGATCGCCCTTCTGATAGCCTTGCGGAAACACAACCCACAGCGCA
>JBMCTC010000113.1:0-9371 GCA_048624115.1 Spirochaetota bacterium | reverse complement strand
TCCGCGGCAAAGGCCTTTCGCGACTCGTCCCATGCGTAGAACATGTGGCCGCCGGAAGCTGAAAGTCCCGTTTGCGATCGCCGATGCGACCACGCTTACCGAAGCTGGTTACGTCGGTGAAGACGTCGAGAACATTCTTCTCAAGCTCTATCAGGCTGCCGGAAACAACATCAGCGCTGCCGAGCGCGGCATTGTCTACATTGACGAAATCGACAAGGTCTCGCGAAAGGCCGAGAACGTTTCGATCACTCGAGACGTATCCGGGGAGGGTGTGCAGCAGGCACTCCTGAAGATCATCGAAGGAACGGTCGCATCGGTTCCCCCGCAAGGTGGCCGTAAACACCCAAGCCAAGAAATGATCAAGATCGACACGAGCAACATCCTCTTTATCTGCGGCGGAGCCTTCGTCGGCCTCGAGCGCATTATCGAGAACCGAGTCGCCGAACACGCAATGGGCTTCGGCGCAGATGTGCATGCCAAAAACAATCGTGACCGAGACACGCTGTATCGCCAGTTGCACCCGGACGATCTCATTCGATTCGGGCTTATACCCGAGTTCGTTGGACGGCTACCGATCCACGTGACGCTGCACGATCTGACCAAGGACGACCTCGTTCGCATAATCCGGGAACCGCGGAACAGCGTCCTCAAACAGTACCAGACGGCGCTCAAGCTCGACGATGTGGAGCTGGTTTTTGAGGACGGCGCGGTTACCGAAATTGCGGAGCTTGCGATCACGCGGAAGACCGGTGCTCGTGGACTACGCGCGATCGTAGAGAACCTCATGATTGATCTCATGTTCGAGATTCCGTCAATTCCAGGATCAAAGCGCGTCACAATCTCGCCTGAAGCTGTCCGTAACGAGATAAAGCCGGAAATCGTTCCGATCAAAAAGAGCGCGTAAGCTCGTTAGCTCGACATTAGGAGAGGCACTCGATGAATCTACACGGTCGTTCTCTGCTCACGCTCGAAGAGTTTTCACGCGAAGAGATCGCGTTCCTTCTCGATCTCGCCCTCCAGGTAAAAGAGGAGCGCTTGCGCGGGCAAAGACCACGTCGGCTCGAGGGCTACACCCTCGCGATGATCTTTGAGAAGCGCTCGACTCGTACGCGGTCTGCCTTTGAGAGCGCGTTCGGAGAAGAGGGCGGCTACCCCACCTTTCTCTCTGCGCAGGACATCCACCTCGGCGTTAAAGAAGACCTTGCCGACACGGCGCGTGTGCTCGGCCGGATGTACGACTGCATTCAGTTTCGCGGATTCGAGCAGAACACCGTCGAGGCGCTTGCGAAGCACTCGGGGGTTCCGGTCTATAACGGGCTCACCGATCTCTATCACCCTACTCAGGTTCTCGCAGACCTGATGACGATCAGAGAGCAGCGAGGCTCGCTCAAGGGCGCACGCCTCGCCTACGTCGGGGACGGGCGCAACAACGTCGCCCGCTCGCTCGTGATCGGATGCGCAAAACTAGGGGTATCGTTTTCTCTCGGCGCTCCAAGTGAGCTACATCTCGACCCGTCGTTCGTGGAACGCTATCAATCCGTTGCAAAGAACAAAGGGGCCGAGATCGTCGTTTCGAGCGATCCTATGGAGGCGGTACGAGGGGCCGACGCGGTGTACACCGACGTGTGGACAAGCATGGGCGAAGAGGATCAGAAGGCGGCGCGAAGGGCACTTCTCGAGCCTTATCAGGTGAACGATCAGCTCATGGAAGCTACCGGCATTGCGCGTAGCGTCTTTTTACATTGCCTCCCTGCCGTCAAGGGTGAAGAGGTGACTGAATCGGTTTTTGAACGCCACGCAAGGGTCGTTTTCGACCAGGCAGAGAACCGCAAACACACGATCAAGGCCGTTGTTCTCGCGACGCTTGGCCTCGCGTAGGCTGGGCGAGAATATTGCTTGAAGAGCGTCGGTCGCCCCGCTATACTCTATTTTGTAGATTTAGGAGGAAACGGTGAAGAAGTTAGCGCTCGCGTTGGTACTGCTACTTTCAGCGACTGTTTTTATATCCGCTCGGGAATCAGACCTATACGTCAAAACACTCTACATCGAGCGCGTGTATGTTACGACGCTTGGTTATCGGATCGACTATAGAACGGAAAGCTCACTCGTGCTTCGTTCGAGTTATCTGCCGCTCGCGTGGTTTGGCGGGCCGGGGGCTCAAGCGCGTCTTGCATCAATAGAAGACAGCACAGTTCCCTATGTTCAAGTCTTCTGGGACGAAACAGATTTCTCGCATTTGGTGCTCTACGTCCATCGGAATCCAGATCATCAGTCGTGGGGAAACCTCCAACTTACGCCGGCAATAGAAGCGGCCTTTCGTGTAGACGAACCGACGTTCCGCTTTTAGCTTGACGAGATGACATCGCATACGCGGCCAGCAAGACCGTCCATTCCGGACGGTCTTTTAGCGTTTCTACAAGACTACGATACCTACTACTTGGTCACGCACACGGAACCAGATGGAGATTGCCTTGCCAGCAGTTTGGCGCTCGGCAGCTTTCTCGAGAGGGTTCTTGGGAAGACGGTTCATCATCTCAATGAGGGGCCGTTCGAGCGTAGAGAGATCATTCGCTACCAGAGGTACTTTAGGCCAACGCTCGATCCCGCCGACCGCGCTGTCGCAAAGAACCCCGCAGCTGTGATCCTCGATTGTACCGGTCCCGATCGGGTTGGCAAACTCGCAGATCAGATCGACGGACTGCCTACCGCGGTTATCGATCACCACGCCTCCGGCGCGCCATACGGTGATGTTCGCCTCGTCGACCCGAGCCAAGCCGCGACGTGCTACCTCATACAACTCACGATCGAAGCGATTGCGCAACAGATCGGAGTCCCGCCCAGCGAGACACTGACCTCAGATGAGGCGTATCTCCTGTTCTTTGGCATTGCCACGGATACAGGCTTCTTTCGGCACCTCGAGGCAAACTCAGCAGCGCTGTTTGCCGCGGTCTCGCGGCTTATGGCACGGAATGTTTCTCCCAAAGAGATTCATGCTCACATGACCGGGGGCAAAACGCTTGCATCGCGTCAACTGCTAGCAACGCTCCTCGGAAGGGCTAAACCGTTCGCGGGTCAACAGGGCCTCATCACGTACGAGACCATCTCCGATATTCAGGAGTACGGTAAGGTGAGCCGCGACTCCGACCCGCTCTATCAACTCATGTTTAGTATCGAAGGCATTCGTGCCGCTGCGGTGATTCGCGAAGAGAACGAGACGAGCTGCACCGGCAGTCTCCGATCTATCGATTCCATCGACGTCAGCCGGATCGCCCAGTTGTTCGGTGGCGGCGGACACAAGCGAGCGGCAGGGTTCGCCTGCGACAAGCCGTATCGTGACGTCCTCGAGCAGGTAGTCGAGGAGTTTGAAGCAGCATTTCGCGCGGATCAATCCCAGCGATGTAACAAGCTGTAACACATCTCTACTCCATTATCGCTATTCTCGATGTTTATCGCCGCCGGTTGCAATGGCCCGGTTTTTGCAGAGCACTTCCGGAGGCACCATGAGCATACAAGATTCGGGATTCTGTGAGCCAACGACGAGCCGTGACGCGCCACTCTCATACGACGAGCTGATGCACTACGTCTATCGATTCCCTACGCGCCAGCCGGGATTTCGAGAAGAAGATTGCGCGGCCTTCCTCCTTAGCTTCTACCCGAGAATACGAACGCTTATGCGCAAGTATCGGCCGATCGGCAGCAGCTTCGAGGCTTATCTCAAGTCTACACTTCGCTGGCAGCTCCGGTCGTACGCGGCACGCAAGCACAGCGCCAAGATACGACTTGCGGTCGAAGCGTCCGAAGAACTTGCCCGGGAGGTTCACGATCTTCCCACAGACTTTGTCGCTGCGAGACCGCAGCTCCAATCTCGACCACACGTGGCGGGCAGTCGCGGAGTGACCGCGCCAGACCCCCGAGACCGTTACGTAGACGTGCGAAACCCACCGAGCAGGGAGCCGTCGATTCAGCTCTCTCCTCGTCTACCGCCGTCGCGGGGCGGACTGACCCCGGGTGAGGCACAGCGCGTCTTGTTCATGGCACTCAAGGCTACGGACAAGCTGGACGAAGCGTCATGTCGAACCCTTGCCCATTCGCTCGGCTGCGACCCAGACTGGGTTGTCGGCGTCTGGCTGACGCTTCGAAAACGCTGCGATGAGAACTTGCAGAGACGGGCAGTGGCCCGGGCAACAAGAGATGGTGCTTGGTTCAAGATCCGCTGCCTACAGACCAAGCTCGCGGAAACGCTCGAGCCGGAGGAGCGAGAGCTGTTCTCAAAGCAACTACGAGAATGGAAACAGCGCTTCGCGACGGCCAGACGCAAGGTCACCGCCATCCCCAGCTCGCCGACACACAAAGAAATTGCCGATTGCCTCGGCGTTCCCAAGGGAACCGTCGATTCGAGCGTGTTCAAGATAAGGAAGGAGCTCGACAATCCTGCCTACATACGCCGCCTTGTGTCGATCTTCGATCCACCGTAGCATGAGCGAATGAGAGTCTGCCTTGCGTCGAACAACGAGCACAAGAAACGTGAGATCGCTGCGCTACTCGGCGACTCAGATGTGATTTCGCCTTCCGATCTCGGGATAACGTTCGCAGCCGAGGAGACAGGCGTTACCTTTCTCGCCAACGCACTGATCAAAGCGAAGGCCCTCTGGACGGCACTCTGCGCCGCAGGGGTTGTCGGAAAAGGCCGGGACGAGAAGCCCAGCGGCGTGGAACGAAACGGGCAACCGCTACTCGTCCTGGCCGACGATTCGGGTCTCTGTGTAGACGCTCTGGACGGCAGGCCGGGTGTATACTCAGCACGGTTCGGCGTGACAGAAGACCGCCTGACGCTGTCGTCAGATGAGCAAAACGCCTTGCTTCTCGCTGAAATGAATGGGGTGCTCCGCCGCGACGCTCACTTTGTGTGCTGCATGGTCGCTATTCTCGACGATGATCGGATTGTAACGGCGCAAGAGCGCTGGGACGGAGTGATTGCAACAGACCAGGCGCGCTCATCTGGCGGATTTGGCTACGATCCTATCTTCTATCTTCCACGGTTGGGCTGCACCGCGGCAGAGCTGTCGAGTCGCCGAAAAAACGAACTTAGTCACAGAGGGCGGGCGATCTCAGTCGTGAGGGCGGCCATCATGCGAGCACGAGAACTCCCTACCGCTTAGCAGCAGGAGACGGCCGCTTCTTCTTCGCGAAGACCTCGTCATACCGCTTGAGACTCCCTTTGATAATCTCGAGCGCCTTATCTCGGTCTACGATCATTTTCACCGATGTATCGGAGTGCTCGAGAGCCTTGTAGACTTCAAAGAAGTGGGAGATCTCGGTCAGAATGTGCTGGGGCAATGTGGATATGTCCCGATAGCCGGAATAAACCGGGTCACGAAAGGGTATCGCAATAATCTTCTCGTCGACCTCTTGGTTATCAACCATTTTGACCACTCCAATCGGATAACACTCCACCATAGTGAGCGGATCTAGCGTCTCCGAACAGAGCACCAGCACGTCGAGCGGATCGTTGTCGTCTGCATACGTTTTCGGAATAAAGCCGTAGTTGGACGGGTAGTGTGTAGAAGTGAAGAGTATACGGTCAAGTTTTATGAGACCTGTCTCCTTATCGAGCTCGTACTTCTTCTTGCTGCCTTTCGGGATCTCAACGATTGCCACAAAGCTCTCGGGCGTAACGCGGCTCGCGTCAATATCGTGCCATGGGTTCATGGCTACCGTCTTACAGTGGATAGCGCTATCAGTCAAGCAAATCTCGACTTCAGATACTACTTGACGGATGCGACGAAAACGCATAGTTTAGCTTTAAACTATTTAGCACTAAACTATTTAGTACTAAATAATGCGAGCGAGGATTTTCTGAGAGCATGGCAAAGGAACAAGCAAACCAAGACCTATCGCTCTCAGCTTTCGTGAAGCTCAAGCGGGCAATGAACACACTCGAGAGGAGATTAGGCATGCGTGCCCCGAATCCGGCCGGATTGAGTCTCTCTAAGTTTGCTGTCATGGAAGCGCTGCTCCACAAAGGACCTCTGACGCATAGTGAAGTCGCGGAGAAGATTCTGACCACGACCGGGAACATTACTCAAGTCGTAGATCAACTCGCGAGGGATCAATTGGTACTACGAGAGCGGTGCGATAGTGACCGTAGGCGGGTCTATTTGAAGCTCACAGAGAAAGGCACTCAAGTTGCCTCGCGCGCTTTTGCAGAGATGGCAAGCGCGATTCATGACGAGATGAGCGTCCTATCGGCCGCTGAGCTTCGAAATCTGGCCCTCCTCTCAAAAAAACTGGGCACGTCGCTGCGTTGCCGACTGCCCGAAGGGGAGTAACCATGAAGGTTTCAGTAATTTTCTATTCAACGTACGGGCACATGTATCAGATGGCCCAAGCCGCCGCAGATGGCGCCAAGCAGGCAGGAGCCGAGGTCAAGCTGCTTCAGGTTCCAGAAGTCATTCCGGAAGAGACGCTCAAGCAAATCGGGGCGTTCGAAGCTCGAAAGCAGTTCGAAAACGTTCCGACCGCAACCGTAGAAGACCTCCGATGGCCGGATGCCGTTGTGTTCGGCGTTCCGACTCGGTACGGAAACATGCCAGGGCAGTTTCGCAACTTCTTTGACCAAGCCGGCCAGCTCTGGATGGACGGTGCAACTATTGGCAAGGTAGCAACCGTCATGTCGAGTTCCGGCACGCAACACGGAGGCCAGGAGACCACGATTCTGACAACGCAGATCACACTGCAACACCTTGGCTACATCATCGTAGGACTACCCTACTCGTACCAGGGACACGGGTACATGGAGGGGGTAAGTGGCGTTACGCCATACGGCGCAAGCACCATCGTAGGTCCTGACGGAAGTCGGCAACCTTCTGATAACGAGCTCAATGCAGCACGCTTCCAGGCCGAGCACGCCGCAAAGATCGCCGGAAAGCTGTTCGATTAGTCAGGGTCCCTCCTCCAGAGACACCACGGGGAGTGCCGGTTCACGTGCACTCCCCGCTCAGTTCTGTGTTGACACAGGTACTCGGCTTGTGTATATTTCGGGCTCGATCGCAACGATCAATTTCCTGCGGCGGTGGTGAAATTGGTAGACACGCTAGCTTGAGGGGCTAGTGGGCATTGCGCCCGTGCTGGTTCAAGTCCAGTTCGCCGCAACTTTGTTCTTGAAACGAACCATTCCTGCAAGCTGGGCACTATTGTTTTATGTTCACTTCCCTGAGTCTTTGTCATCCGTCTGCGCTTGCCTCTATATTGTGGGCAGTGATTCGGGAGGATGTATGACCACGTTTTTTCTTTTTGGAACCTACACGAAAGACGCGATCGATGGGATTGACGCGAAGCGGACTCGGCTGGCAGAGGAAATCATCACTGGGTTTGGAGGCCGGTTGCACTCGGTGTATGCGCTTCTTGGCCAGTACGATATCGTGATGATCGCAGAGCTGCCCGACATGCCCGAGGCCGTTCAGGCATCTATCGCACTTTACAAGAGAACAGGGATTACATTCACCTCGGCGCCTGCCCTGCCGGTGGCAGACTTTGACCGGCTTGCCGAGGATATTTAGCATTTGCGGCGCCCGATCTGATACATCACCGGGCGCCGACCATAGCAGAAGTTACCGACGTCTTCGGCCGTGAGCCGCCCCGCCACCGCCGCCGCCGAATATCGCCATTGCCCCGAGGATGAACCCAAAGTTGTACCAGCCGCCGTTGTTGGTAACCGCGTACGGGGAGACATCATCGGTGAAGAGCGAAATAACAAACGTAAACGGCGCGATAAACCCGTGCCAGAGCCCAAACCAGAACCCATAAAGCTCGCCCTCTTCGTTCGGGCTATCCTCGAGCGGATTTGGCCCCGGGACGCAGCTTGCAAACAGCAACAGGACAACCAACACTATCGCGGCTACTCTCATTACGCTCATCTACTCCTCCTCTGCTCCATCTACGTCAACTCATGCATCGGCGTGTCACCGATCTTGAGCATGTGAACGTTCAATTTGTGCGTCATCTCTTTAACGACCGATGCATACTCGCGTTTATGGTACACGTTTTCGAGCTCCTTTGGGTCGTTTCGGAGGTCAAAGAGCTCCCACTCCGGCTCGTCGGTACCTGGATTTGCCCCCTCTTCACCACAATCCTCGTTGTACCAGTAGATGAGCTTGTAATCGTGCGTCCGAATGCCGTAGTGCGCATAGGCGTTGTGTATTGAGTCCTGGTTCATCCAGTACCGATGGTAGGCGAGGTCGGTCCAGTCGGTCGGCTTCTCTCCTCGGAGCAGTGGAACAATCGACGCTCCCTGCATGTAGCTTGGCTGTTCTACTCCGGCCAGGTCGAGGAAGGTCTGAGCAAAGTCGACATTGCTGACCATCTCGGAACAGACCGACCCGGGCTTAACCATGCCGGGGTATCGGACGAGGAACGGCATCTTGAAGCTCTCCTCGTAGATAAAACGCTTGTCGAACCAACCGTGCTCACCGAGGTAGAAACCCTGGTCGGAAGTGTAGAACACCACGGTGTTCTCGCTCAGCCCCGCCTCATCGAGATAGTCGAGCAAACGCCCAACGTTCTCATCTACCGAGTGAACGCACTGCAGGTACTTTTGCATGTAGCGCTGGTACTTGAAGTGGAGCAGTTCCTCCTTCGTCTCGAAGGTGAATACTTCGCCGGTGTTTCGGCAGCGGACCGAAAAGCCCTCGAGCTCGTCGGGATGCGGCACCATCTTGTGCGCAGTCCAGGCGAACTTCTCGCCCGGCGACTCTGCCAGTTGGACGAGGTCCAAGTCGTCGTAGGTCATATCTCGGGCAATTCGCATGTGTGCCGCCTCTGCCGCACGTGCTCGATTCTTGTAGTCGTCCTCGAGAGTATCCGGCCGAGAAATCGGGTCGGTATAGAGCGTACGATGCTCGGGCTTTGGGTCCCAGGGACGATGCGGCGCCTTGTGGTGACACATCAAAAAGAACGGCTTCTCTTTGTCTCGACCCTCGAGCCAAGCGATGCTCTCGTCGGTAATGACATCGGTAACATAGCCGGGCTTGATGGTCTGCTCGCCCATCTCCACAAAGAGCGGATCGTGGTAGATTCCCTGCCCCGGTAGAATGCTCCAGTGATCGAAGCCGGTCGGCCAGTGGGACGGCCCCTGCCCGAGGTGCCACTTACCGATGATCGCAGTTTGATAGCCACCGCTCTTCAGCTGCTTGGCGACATTGGGCAGCCGATTGTCTAGGTGGGTGTGCAGGGTCGTGACACGATTGACGTGGTTGTGCGTTCCAGTAAGGATCGTCGCGCGGCTTGGCGTACAAATCGAGTTCGTCACGTAGCAGTGATCAAAGCGCATGCCGCCCTCGGCAATGCGATCAAGGCCGGGTGTCTTGTTCACC
>JBMCTC010000112.1:0-9527 GCA_048624115.1 Spirochaetota bacterium | reverse complement strand
CACAAGGCTTCGCGACGATTCGTTCCGGGCGGCCGAGGGGCACGCCCAACTCTTCTTTGTCTCTAGTAATAACGCTGCTCGGCGGGGGGACGGTAGGAGTATAGCTGGTACCCAAGGGTGCTCCACTCGATCTCCGGAACGATCTCAACCTCAATGCTGCGCTTCCCCTGCGTCAGGGCCGAGGACACGGCGAACTCGCTGTTGACGAGCCCTGGTTCCGGAGAAAAGAAGGGCGTGCTCCAGACACCGGCACGCTCGCCGTCAATCCTGACCACCGCCCGCTGTTGCGCAACCGTCGCATCGGTGAGCCTTCTCAACACGACACCTCCGTTGTCAGCTGGGATCGCGACCGTAAATGCGTGAGCATCCGTGCCGCGCCATTCAGTCGCCGATACAACGTGCGGTTGATCGATCCCGATCAGTCTCCGTTCAATGGGGGAGCCGGACTCGCTGAAGTCATCTACAGCTATCTCTTGGGAGAGGGTGAGCCTCTGTTCGGTGGTCGCGTAGAGGAACACGGTCGATGAAAAGCTCCCGGCAAGATCGTTCTCCGGCCCGTGTTCTAACGTCATGCGTAGGTGCGAGTAGAACGGAATGGAGTCCGACGGCAGATAGCGGTACTGCGTTGTGTGATCGGCATTCTCAGTGACAACGTGTGCCGGATTGCCATGGGTGGGGAGGCTGAACGGTCCAAACGAGTAGTACCAGCCCCCGTTGAAAAAGTCTTCGGTGCCGGTGCCGTGAAACTGTGGCGTACGAGCCCCGTCGATGTAGATCCGTTCGTCCCCCTCGAGAATGCGCCTATTCTCAGGGTCATCACTGGCGGCGTGCAGCACAACGCCCGCCAGCCGTCCGGAGCCCTGGAAATCGACGAGAGAAACATCGGCTCCGGGCAAAAACGCAGCGGTTCGGTTATGGATGCCGTAGAGGTGACCAATGCGTCCGGCGCCAAAGAGCGCTGCAATCTGCTCCACCGGGCGGAAGGCGACGGTCGACTCGATCGGTCCAATGGATGGGTTGTCTCCCGAGACGAGTTCCACGATGAGACGGCTGGCGAACGGTATCGGGAGTCGGAACGCGAGTTCCAGAGACTCCTGCCCCGCGGGCAGAGTACGGACTGAGGCTGCGGCACCAACCGCATCAAGCGGTTCACCAAAGAGAGTTCCCCCGAAGAACTCGGAGAGCGGAGCCTCTATCTGCGGGGACTCAACATTATCGGCTGTGATCCGGATAAAGGTCGAAGCGAGCGGGCTCTCAAAGACGTTCGTCTCCGGCGTGGTAACACGTCCGGCCGGCAGCGTGATGGTTATGTTTTCTACGAGACCCGGTCCCGTCAGAGACGCAATTTGGCGAACATGGCCCGAATCGGCGGGAAGGTCCGTTGTAGACCGAATCCGCTTTAGCGGGCAGTCACGAATGCGAAGCAGCTCCGCTCTACGTTCTTCCCGTTCGCGCGCCAACTCATCGGAGAAACGGTAGAACTGGAGTTGAATGTAACGGGACACCGAGGCGGTGAAGATCTCCAGCCGTTCATCAAATGGGATCGGGACATAGGAGATAAATCCACCGCTGCTCGTAGTTTCCTCGGCAACCAAGGAGCCTGCAAACGGCTCGGTGGTCCCGGAAAAGAGCTCGACAACGTTGATGCGGTAGCGTTCTTGGTCACCATCTTCTACAAAGAGGAGCTCTCCGGGGTTCCGCCAGCCGGTCATCCAGAAGCGCGTGAGCGTTCCCGGCCCGGCGGCATCAAAGATAGTAAACAGCCCGGCGTCGCGGTCGTAAGAGAGATAGGCCCACTTGCGGTTTCCATCGTCATTGCCGCCGGTCTTGTCAAAACTTGAGATTTGATAGGCCCTGACGGCCTCAGGAAGGACAAAGAGGCCGTCCGGTGAGAATTGGGCCTGGACCGCCGCCCCGACTGCCATGGCAAGCAGGAGAGCGGCCAGGACGCGTTTCATTACTGGCGAACCTTTACGTCGTGGATCTCATCGATTGAGTCGACGGAGTTCCAGTCGTGAATAAAGAGGTAGCCGCCGGTGGCCGGAAGGTCGTGAGCTCCTGACAGCATCTGTTCTCCGTCGATGGAGACGGCATACTCACTCGCTGAGAGCTCAATCCGGACGGTAAATGGCTCGCCCATCTCAAAGGCGTTGCCCTTGACGGCAAGAACTTCTCCCTGTCCTCGGGCGTCGGGGCTGTGCTGCTGGACCAGCAAAGCATTCTGGCTCCCCTCGCGTTCACTGAACAGACCGACGCGGACAAAATCGCCCTCCATCCATGGATCACCATCAACGAGATACTGATTCACGTACCAGATGTTGATTTCACTGCCCTGGATTGCGCTGCGGCGCGTGATCTCAACCTCGATGGTAAGCGGGCCGTTGGCCAGGTCAAACTCCGGCGTGAAGTATGCGCCAAAGGCCTCAAAGCCGTTTGAGCCCTCGAGCTCGAGCGAGCCCTCAAAGACTTCAACCCTGTTAAACGGCTCAGCCGTCCCCCAGACCTCAAAGGTATCGCTGTCGAGGTCATCAAATGGCTCGTGAAAAATCACGTCCGCGGCGAATGCAGTCGTGCCGATCCCAAAAAAGAGGGCAACAACAACGAACACTCCGAGCCGATTCTCCAGATTTCTTCCTTTCATAGTGCCTCCTGCTTTTGTCCAGACAATATTAGACCTAACAAAACATCTCGTCAAACGGTTTGGCATGTGGTCTCTTGTGAACCTCTGTCACTCCAAGCTTCGTTTCAATCGGTCTGTGGGCGAGTGTCTACAGATGAATCTGATGCAGGGCGCCGAGACGGCGGTAGAGGTGGCTCGCGAGCCATTCGTCGGGGTTGAGGTGGCGGTGACTTCGCATACGCATGGGCGAGTTCACGAGCACACCCGTTGCGTCGGTGTGGGTTTGCGGGTCAATGAGGCTCATTTTGGCGGTGACTACGCCCTTTGAGTAGTCGTGATGCACGTACTCAACGATTCCGTTCGGCTCGACAGCGATTACGAGGCCAACGTGAGTGAGCTCGTCGTTCCAGAGTTTGTCGCCGTTTTTGTCGTAGGTGTTGTCCCAGAAAATGAGATCGCCAGGTTGCGGAATGGTGCTATGATAGAGCAGATCGTACTCGCTTCCAATCGCGTAGAGTCGCGCCACCCCGTTTCCGGAGTAGCGTGGGAAGAGATCAACCAGGTGGATGCCGGCCATGGCGTAGATGGCAAGCACCGTACCGGTGCAGTCGTACGAGTATCGATAGCCGTTTACCAAGAAGTTCTGCTTCGAGAGAAGCTCATTTGCCGCCGCGATGATGTCGCGCTGGACCGACGAAAGCTCACCAGCTTCGGAAGGACGGTGGGCGGTTTTCTCGGCGGTCGGGGTGCCGGTACCGTTCTGCGCGCCACGAGCAGCGGTGCTACCGTAATAACCGTTTTGCGTCTCCCAGACAGGAGTGAGGGCGCACGCCCAGAGCACGAACGAGGAGACAAGGATCAGGAGCAAGCGGTGCCAGTGTCGCGCGCGTAGCTTCACAGTTCGAAATGATATATCAGTTTGCTCAGGTTCACAATTGAGACGGGGTGCGATCTGGGACGCCCGCGATCGCCACAACGATCCCGGCCCCACAGAGGATCAGAACGGCCGTAAAGAGCGATGCGTGCGAACCCGAGAGCGCAAAGAGCCGACCGGAAAGCAGCCCACCGGCGAGTGCCCCGACCCCATAGGCGGTGTACATCAACCCATAGTTGCTCGCATAGTGTTTCGCACCAAAGAGCCGCGTCGTTGCCGCCGGAGCTATTGCGAGCCAGCCACCGAGCATGAGCCAGAAGAGGCCAAAGCCGAGGTAGAAGGCGAAGGGCGATTCAGCCGAGACGAAAAGCGACACCGCCGCGGCGAGCGCGACGAGCGCGCTCGCGACAACAACCGTCCAACGCGTCCCGAGGCGGTCGTGTAGCGCCCCGAATATCGGTCGTCCGACTCCGTTCAAGATGCCAAAGAGCGACACCGCAAACGCCGCCTCGACGGGAGTGAGCCCTGCGTCGATTTGGCCGAAGGTCGCCGTCATGCCAATTGCGGTCAGTCCCGAAAGCGTCCCGATCATGTAGCATAACCAAAAGGCATAGAAGCGACCGGTGCGCAGCATCTGCGACGGAGTGAGCTCGCTCTGCTCCCGCTCGTGCGCGATTGTATCGGGCTCGGAATCGGGTGTGGACGGCTCTACGTAACGGCGCAGGAAGGGCGCGAGCGCACCAACTATTACAATGAACGAGACTCCGAGGACGATCATCGCGCTGTTCACGCCCATGCTTCTGATCAACGACTCGGCAATCGGTGCCGTGACAAACGGAGAGACACCAAAGCCTGCCAGCGCAAGCCCCATGGCAAGACCGCGATGGGCGGGGAACCAACTGCCGGCAACCGCAAGCGGCACGCCGTAGGCAAGTCCAACACCGAGCCCGCCGACTACGCCGTAGGTCAGTGTGAGCCCGAGAAGCTGATCTGAGACACCAGCGAGGATCCAGCCGAGGCCCACGATCGCCCCGCCGACAAAGAGGACGAGCACCGTCCCCAGGCGAGCGATGAGTGCGCCGCCGAGCGGCATACTAAACGCGAATACTGCCAGAAACACCGAATAAGGAATCGCGCTCTGCGCAGACGCAATTGCGTAGGCAGCTTCAAGCGGTACGCGAAAGACCGACCATGAGTACACGGTCCCGAGACATGTGTTGACTGCTATCGCCGCGGCCAGTAATTCCCATCGTCTATTGAGTCGGTTGGAGTTGATTACCGGATTGCTCATGCTCCCAGCATACCAGGAACAAAATAAGCGGGCCTACCCTCGCGCGTACTCGGAAACCGCCTGGAGCAGCTTCTCTGCCGAGCACGGCTTGATGAGGATGTCGTTGACCCCTGCGGCGAAGAATGACTCCTGATCCTCACGAGAGGAGTACGCCGTCAGCGCGAGGATTGGCACGCGATCGGCGGGATCTTCGTTCGCTCGAATCTGGGCTGTCGCATCGAGACCACTCATAACGGGCATCTGCATGTCCATGAGGACGATATCCACCCGGTGTCGCTTCACGATTTCCACCGCTTCGATTCCATTTGAGGCAAGGTAGACCTGATGCCCACCCCGCGAGAGTTGCATCTGGGCGGTGAGCTGAACGATTCGGTTGTCCTCGGCAAGCAGGACAACACGCTCCCGATTCTCGGCCTCGTTCGCCTCGGCAGGAGGGCCGGTCGGTGCCGGGACAATCGCCGCAACGGGCAGGGTTACCGTAAAACTGGTACCGTCGCCCACCGTACTACGCACGTCGAGGTCTCCCTTCATGAGCTCGACGAGCCGCTTTACCAGCGGCAGGCCGAGACCGGTTCCCTCGCTCTTTTGCGTGTAACTCTCGTTGAGCCTTCGAAACGGCTCGAACGCAAGCTCGAGTTGCCCCTCGCTCATGCCGTTTCCCGTATCGCGTACGTTGAGGATCAGGACCGCAGGCTGCTGCGCCTGCGTACCGCGAGATTCGAGCGCTTGAACACTGCCCTCGCCACGCGCCTCCCAACGCAGCGCGACCTCAACACTTCCCTCTTCGGTGTACTTCACTGCGTTGGAGACCAGATTGGAGACCAGTTGCTGAAGCCTCACACGGTCGACCAAACAGAGGTCCGGCAGGCTCGGATCGGGAGCGTAGGTGAGCTCAATCGAACGCTCGACCGCCTTCGGCTTGAGCATCGCTACGGCCGCGCCCACCGCCCCCTCGACGTCCGTCTCTGCCGCGATGATGCTGAGCTGATTCGACTCGATCCGTGAGAGATCCAGAACGTCTTCGAGCATTCGAACAAGTGAGCTTGCGGCGTCACGCATTAGCGCGCGATAGGTTTCCTGCATCTCCGCGTCCTCGTGCTCCATGAGCTCGAGTAGCCCCAAAATTCCAGCCACCGGAGTTCTAATTTCGTGGCTGAGATTTGCGAGAAATGCGCTCTTTGCCCGACTTGCCTGTTCGGCCTCACGTGTCTTTTTGCGAAGCAGATCCGACGCCTCCACGGAATCGGTCATGTCGGTCGAGAAGGTGACTGCATACCCCCCATCCGCCGAGAGCGGGAACACTCGGGTCCAAATCCATCGGGGGCTGCCGTCGGGCATCGAGATTCGATACTGCCCCGAGGCTGGTCTGCCGCCGGGCGTGCTTATCGCGTCGTAGAGTGCCCGCACCTTATCACGGTCCTCGGCTACGGCCCACTCGAGAACGGCTCGTTCGCGGGTATAGAGCTCGGCCCGCGGGCGCCCGAACACCTGCTCAAACGCCGGATTCACGTACTCGACGCCGTGTGCATTCCGTATGGTGACCGAGTCTTGTATACGATCGATCACCTGCGCGAAATGCCGCTCTTGCGACGCGAGCCTTACCGAAAGCTCCTGTTCATGGGAGACATCAACGTGCCAGGCTATCGAGCCCCCGGTGACCCCTTCAGCTTCTCCGATGGCTCTCAACTTTACTTCGTGCCAGACCGAGAAGCCCGCCTTATGCCGAAAGTGCAATCGTCCATGGTAAGCTCCGACGGCGGCCAACGCCTCTTGAACGTCGGTGAGCTGGGAAGGATCCTCCACGAGAGCTGCGGGACCGCCCATCGCGTTTATCTCTTCCCGCGTGTAGCCAAAAAGGAGCTCCATGATTGGGTTGAGAGCAACGAGACCCTGGTCATTGACGAACGCACCAACTCCGACCGGGGAGTGCTCGTAGATTGCGAGTAAGAGTTCTCTCGAGATGGAATCGGTTCTAACCTCAGCCGCCACCGCGAAGCATAATAGCATAACTAACACGACGGCGAAAGAATGAATCGTCGTATAATTGCAAAATCTCTGAACCGGTTATCAGTAGATTCAAACACATGACTGAGCTCGAAAAACTGCCGAGAGAAATCGTTCCTTCCGAAGTTCGCTATGAGTCGGGCAACGCGATCGAAGAGATCTTCAACAGCATCACACACGCGATGGGCGCCGGCCTCTCGATAGCGGGTCTCGTAGTCTTGCTCGTGATTACCGGGAATGAACCAAGCCCGTGGAAGTATGCTGCGTTCTCGATCTACGGCGCCACCCAGATTCTGCTCTATCTCTCGAGTGCAATTATGCACAGCTTCGCTGCACTGCCGCGAATCCGAGTGGTACTCCGGGTAATAGATCAGGTCTTCGTTTTTATCCTGATTGCCGGAACCTACACCCCGGTTACCTTAATCGCGATGCGCGAGAGCCGCGGCTGGCTCGTGTTTGGGTTGATTTGGGGGCTTGCGATAGTGGGAATCGTGGTCAAGACCGTGTTCAATCGCAAGCAGTCGATGCTCACGGACCTCATCTATCTGCCGATGGGCTGGCTGATCGTCATTGCATTTCGCCCGCTCACTGAGGCAACCTCGCCGGGCTTTATCACCTGGATGCTTATTGGCGGCGCCTGCTACACCGTCGGTGTCATCTTTTACGCGTGGAAACGGCTACCCTTCAATCACGTCGCATGGCACCTCTTTGTAATTGGTGGTAGCGTTTCATTCTTTATGGCCTACGCGCTCCACCTTGCCTGAGCGCTCGCTGCAGCGAATGTGGTAGAATCTCGAGCGTGGCCGGCAATCCATTTCTCGACTACCTCGCGACTCACCCGCGAGCCGATGCACTCGCCCTCAAGGAGCTGTTTCGGATTCTCGCAAAGCGGACCCACCCCGACCTAACGCAAGCGGAGGGTCAAGAGTTCATCGAGCTCCAAGAGGCGTACCACGAGGCCGTGAAACGGGTCCTCGACACACCGGAGGTTGCCTCACCACCGAGCCAGGGGGCCACGAAACGGGCCGCCGAGAGGCGAACACCTCGCGACAACGTACTCGCCCTGCTCTACCGCTACCAGGCGTGCTTGCCCCACGGCGAGATATCGGCAAAGCCTCTTCCCCCCCGGTGCATGCAGCTCTTTCACGCTGCAATTGGTGCCGCTGTAGCCTACACCCACGATGCACAAACCGCTCTCGAAAACTTTGATCGGCACTTTCACAAAAACCGAGCCGCAGTCGCTCGCTATCCCGACGTTCGCACCAAGTATCTCTGCCTCCTTCGGGGCATTCACTCGTTCTTTGACTATCAGATCATCCCCAGCGCGTTTAACCGGAGGGTCTGCGTCTCGTTTTTTGATGAGGTACGCGCCGTCTCAGACTACGATCTCGCCGGCTCTCCGGAGTGGCGCAACAATCGATCGGCAACGGCGCGCGCCGCACTCTACCAAATGCGAGTATGGCTCGAGGGAGAGCTCGAGCGTCCAGTGGCGCGAGTGCTGTAGCGAGGGCCCGGGCGCACGGCGTCTGGTGTTTTTTTGCCGGTTCTGGTAGAAAACAACCATGCGACGAGCATCATCACTTGGGCTCGAGCTCTCTGCGCAACAGGCGCGGCTATTCGCCTCGATCACCGGTATCGCCTGCGTGGTTCTGGACCCCCGAGGTGGCATCGTGGAAATTGCAGGCTCCGAGGGCTATCCGTGCCGGCTGTGCGTGTCAACGAAAGAGCACGGTCAACGCGGCGGGCACGACGGCACCCGCCATTTGGCTCGTGTAGACGAGGCCTCGAGGTTTGGCGGCCAGTCGATATTCCTCTGCGAGAACGCTTTTACTCATTGGGCCGCGCCGGTCTATCGCGACGGAATGCTCGTCGCGGCGTTGGTGGCAGGTCCGGTCCTCACAATCGAAGAGGAGAGCTTCTTCGAACAAGAGATCAGTGCCCGCAATCGGGAGCTGCCGGCAGAACAGCAAAGCGCCCTTGCGACCTGGTTCGATGGAATCCCAAAGGTAGAGCCCTCGGCAGTGCGAGACTACGCGGATCTGTTGACGCAACTCGCGTTGGCGGTCTCCGCCGCCGGCAACGAACCATCGGCCCAATCACCCTTGGCCCAACAGAGCCGAATGAACGAGTACATTCAGGAGCTCAAGGTGGCCCGCTCGCGTGCGGGACACCACCCTGACGAACCCACCTACCCGGTCGATCTCGAGCTGCAACTCCTCGATAACATCCGCGACGGGTCGGCGAGCGAGGCCCAGGCGACGCTCAACAGGCTACTCAGCCACGTCTTTTTTGCCAGCGGCAGCAAGATGGAAGAGATTGCGATGCGCGCGAAGGAACTTGTGGTGCTGCTCTCACGAACGGTGGTCCGTGAGGGCGCGGATCCCCAGGAGGTGTTTGGCCTGAACTACCAGTTTGCGGCATCGATCGACCATCAGGAGGACATTAACGGTGTTGCCTACTGGATGGCTCGCATCGTCCGGCGCTTTGCGGATTTGGTCCTCTATCTGCCGCACCTCACGCACGCGAGGGCGCTCAAAAAGGCCCGAGAGTACATTCGAGAGCGAGTTCCTGCGAGAGTTCGGCTGGAGGATGTGGCGCGAGTGGCTGGATTGAGTCCGACTCACCTGAGCCGCGTGTTCAAACGAGAGATGGGAGTCGGGGTGAGTGAGTACGTAAACCAGATTCGCTGTGAGCGCGCCTCGGATCTCTTGACCCGAGGCGAGATGAACGCAGCCGAG
>JBMCTC010000111.1:0-9529 GCA_048624115.1 Spirochaetota bacterium | reverse complement strand
GGTTGGTTGTAGGCGACACGAGCTGCCGAGCGGCGGAGTGTGGTTGCGGTAATGATCTCGATCGAGCCCGCGATGTTTCCCTGGCGATCCACCGGTGCGTATGCGAGTTGCCGAGTATTTGCGGAGGCGTTCTTCATGCCGGCCTCGAAGACCATAGCCGCATCTCGGGCGAACCCGGGGGTCGCAACCACGCTCGGACGCTGCATGGCAAGCTCCGTCCAACTAATAACGCCGGCGGTGATGAGTGGCTGATAGTTGGAACGCAGATAATAGTGAGCGATCAGTTCGTCATTGGCGAGGTCACCGACGGCGCGTTCAATCCCAATCGCCGCTTCACGCTCCGACTCCGTCTGCGACTCGGGATCGGTTGCCTGCCAGGTTGAGCCGTTGTCATCGGTGTAGAGTGCGTACACCTGAGGCTCATCGGGTACGGGTATAGGCTCACCGTCGGGACCGGCGGGCGCCGGGGGAGGAACGATATTCTCCCCGACAAAGAAGAAGAGATCGCGCTCCTCTAAGATGATGTGCGTCACATCGCTCTGTACGCCGGTTTGCAGCACGTTCGCGGGAAATGCAGCGAGATCTCCCCAGGTTCTGCCGTCGCTGCTGTAGGAAAAGACGATCCGGTTCGCAGGAACGTCGAAACGTTCCATGGTGAGGTACCACCCGCCGTCGGCCGCACGAAATACCCTCGGGTTCACCAGCCGGATATCACCTGAGACGGTGTGCACCACATCAAAGCTCCGACCCTCGTCTTGCGAGTAGAGCAAGCGAACAAGGCTCGTGCCGGTGTTTTGACCGGTCGACTCGTAGTCAACAGTCGCCATGAGGACGGCGCCGCTTTCGTTGCTGGCTATCGTAAAGACCGGGGGGACGCTCGAACCCTCGTACCTAATATCACTTGCCAAGAGTGTTGGACTCGACCAACTACGCCCTGTCCTCGTGCGGCGCAGGTAGACCTCGAGAACCCCCGACTCCTCGTCCCGCTCCACGAGTTGCTGGTACGCGACGATGCCGCCGTTTCCAATTGGTGCAACCTGCGGGAATCGCGCATTGGTATCTACGAAGGAAACGGGTGACTCAAAGAAGGCGTCTTGAGCTCCGACTGCGAGCACGACAAAGAGAACGGAGAACAGGAGCGAGAGGACACGACGACTCACCGACGCTACCCCCCCAACTGAATGCGCCGTAGCTCGTCGTAGAGCGTACGAAAGTTCTGGTCAAGCCGGGCATTTGGATTCGTTTCAAGATACGCCTCCATGACGGATCGCGCCTCGTCTATCTGGCCCTGGGCGACCAGGGAACTCGCCTGCTCGAGCACGGCGCGTCCCGCCGGAGGTAGCGGTTGGCGCGTAGGGGCATTCGGAGAGGTGAGCGCGAGCTGATAGCGGGAGATCGCCGGCTCGTACCCGGGCAACGTCTCAATCGCCTGGGTGAGCAGGTTCAGCACCTCGATGAGCTGCTCGCGCGGCAAACGCGCCCAGTCACCGTAGGCTTCTGCCTCGGCGATCAGGCGATCGGCCTCTGCCCGCAGATTTGGAGGCGGCGCGGGAAGCACAGCGGGCGGCCTGATGATTGCATCCACCTGATCGAGAATCGTAAGGACCTCGTTGCGAGCATCTTGAGAGACCGACTCCTCGTCTTCGATCACTTCGAGCACGGCCTGAAGTTTCGATTCGAGCTCGAGCAGCGCACCGAAGCTATTGTTACCAATCACACGCGAACGCAACTCGGCACGGGTAGCGTCAGCCTCTTCGAGCGCACTCTCAACCAGATCGGCCACAACCTCATCGGGCTCATCATCGGCATTGGCAAGTGCAAGGCGCACCTCGAGCAGGCGTGCATCGAAGTTCAGTGGTTGCTCCGTGAAGAAGAGTTCGAGCGCCTGTTCGGCGGTCTCGTACGATCGAGCGTCAAAGGCACCGTATGCGGTGTTGAGGATTTGACTCAAACGCGTATAACCAGGAAGGTCTTCGCGCAGAACCCGTGCGGACTCTTGACTGAATCCGGTCCGAGCCTGCCGGAGAAGCGCTGCAAGCGTTGGGTTCGGCTGCGTCGGAAAGACATTGTTCCAAATCTGCTCGGCGTTTTCGAGGACATCAAGTGCATCCGCAAACTCACGATCTCGAATCAACGGCTGAGCGATCCCAGTAAGCGAGTCCACTTGGTTAAAAACAACGGTTTTCTCAGCCGCCAGGATTACATCGTTCAACCGAACGAGTTCGTCGTTCCAGAACGACTCGACATCGGGACGATACCAGTTCTCGAGACTCACCTCGAAGAGGTCTCCGGCATCTGCAACGGTTGGGTCATCCGAGTCATAGAGCTGCTTGGCCTCTGCCAAGAGTTCGCTGGCGCGGGTAATCTCGCCCTGGGTACTTGCCGTCTCGGCGTTTCTCACGACCTGCTCGATTCGCACAATCTGGCTCCGGCCCTCGGACTCCGCCTCCTCCGCAACGGCAACCTGCGTGAGTGCCTGCTCGAGAAGCTCCTCGGCGCGACTCAAGAGACCGACATTCTCCGTACCAACCGTCGCAGCTATCTCCTGCGCAGTTGCAATCTCTGCCTGCACACGAGTATCTGGGACGATGTATGGCTCTTCTGCGAGCAACCTCGTCGCGGTACCGTCGGCATCCTCTCGCAAACCAACCAACAGCCCATCCTCGACATTAACGACGGTTTGCTGCTCAACGGTCCCTACCAACGGCAGAAGCACGTCGCGAGCACGTCCCGACAGCGGGCGCGGCGCATCGATACCGCCTGTGAGCGCTTCTTCCCTCGCAAGCGCTTCATCTGCCTCGGCGACGGAGGCGACCAACTCCGAGAGTCGCTCTTCGAGGCTGTCGACTTCAATGTTCGCGGCGGTAGCTACAATCTCAAGTTCCGCCCGCTCGAGGGCGTCAATTCGCCCCTCGAGGTAGCCTACGTGCGCAGGCGCGTACTCATCGCGAAGCGAGGGAGGAAGACTCGACCATGCGTCGAGTCGTTCCTGTATGAGCGTGAGGGGTTCCTTCACTCGCGCGCGCTGCGCCACGAGTGGCTCGAGTTCATTCTGCGAGGCCAGGGGTGTTGACTCATCCCACGCGTTCACCGCGGCTAAGAGCGTCTCCTGCAGTTGGATGCTCGAGACCAGTCTGGTCGTCGCTGAGTCGAGAAAGGTTTGGCGCACCTCGTCGGGTAGATCCGCCGCCGTCGCGTAGACCGCCGCGTAGGCTTGCGGCGCGGGATCACCACCCGCGAGAACGGCGTTCACCGATGGAACATCGATGTCGAGTTCATCGGCAACGTTGATTATCTCGATGGTGGTGATCGCTGCCGACTGCGCGGCGTCGATCAGCGCGAGGAGTTCTTCCCGATGAGCAGTTACAAGTGGGTCGTCGGACGGCGAGGTGTACTCTGCCCAAGGAAAGGCCAACAGCGCTTCGACCGCCTGATCGTAGGTTGACTGCGCGTACTGTTGCGTGGCCTCCACGGGGCTATCGGCAACGATCCGCCGCACCTGGTTCATCGCGTAGAGAATTCCCTCATCCTCGCGAGCCTCTTCTCCGCTGCGCCGTCCGAGAACGAGGTCACTCACAAACCGTGTATGCCAGTCGTACTTGTACTCATCATCTTCCATCAGTCTTGCCGCATTGAGGGTCTCCTGCGCCGCGAGAACTTCCGCATTATCCTGTACGTCTTGATAGAATGCAAACACCGTTCGTAACTGCGGGAGGTAGTCTTCGAGGAGCGTCTCTACGCTGGTGAAGTCACCCGAGGCAAACGCCTCGCTCATTTGACGCGCCTGCTCCTGCGCTTCAGGCGCCACTGCAACAAACGATTGGTCATCTTCGAGCGCAATGCGTCGCACCTCTTCCCGCGCCGAGGCAACAAGCTGATCTCCAACGTCCTGTGGATTCGACTCGAAGGTAGTTCGCTGCAGGTTGAGGCCGCTCTCGTCGTTCACGAGTGCGGCCTGCGCCTCCGTCAGGTTCTCGAACTCCTGCTCGAGACCGGCGACATAGATCTCGACCGCTCCAGTGTAATCACCCTCCTCGAGCCGCTCGGCAGCTGCGTCCATAACCGCCCTGAAACGGCGCCGGTCAACGGTCAAGCTAACCTGCTCGTTCATCTGGCCAATCAACGCAGCCTGCTCGGCGCTTGGGTTTGGGTAGATTTCGCGCATCTCTTGAATGAGGGCCAGCGCCTCTACGGCCGTTGGAAGCACCTCCTCATCAGGGAAGTCGGGTTCGAGAAGTCGAGAGATGACCTGCCGGACCTCATCGCCTTTCTCATTCCAACGTGTGAGAGCTTCCCGAATTCGAGCGAAGAGCTTCTCCGCCTCCTCGAGCTGCTCCTCCTCAATCTCCACCGCACCGGCGATTTGACCGACGGACTCGTTGTACTGTTCCTGCTCGATCAGGTCGGCGGCTCGCTCGAGGCGATCTCTGGAATCGCGAAAACTCTCGGGCGTACCTCTCGCGAACGCCAAACATGGAGTTACCATCACGAGCGCCGCGATCCAGGTTGTCCGCAAGATCAGCCTCTTTTCTTGCAAGTTCCCTCTACACAAGATAATACTACACCTATCGACAGAAACCGCCGCCGCGGCGAGGCTCGATCTATGCAGCCGCCGTGCCGACAATGTGGCTGTGGTGGATAATCAAAAAACCCAGAAGTATACTCAGAGGACAGAATGCGTCGACTCATTCTCTTTGCAGCGCTCTTGATCCTCATTCCTGGCGTGCCACTTCTATCTACTGAATGGCACGACATTTACTCCACCCTCGGCGCATCGAACGAAGATCGCGTGCAGAACACCGGACAAACCATTTTCCCGACGCTACTCATACCGGTCGGAGGCGAGTTCGAGGGGATGGGCCAAGCATACACCGCCGTCGCGCGAGACGCGAGTTTCTTCGAGGCAAACCCCGCCGCAAGCGCATCGCTCGAGTTCACCGAACTCACCCTCGTGCACAACAACTGGATCGCGGACACCTCAATCGACGGCGCCATTTACACATGGAGGTACGGCGATCTCGGCGTCGGCGCCGCTGGGAAATTTCTCCACGTTCCATTCACGCAAATCGATGCGACGAGCCAGCAGGGCGCCGGAGGTAGATACTCCGAAGGCACTGCGGGTCTCAATATCAGTTATAACCTCTTTCGATCGTTTTACTTTCCCGGGGTCGCTATCGGCGCAACCGTAAAAGGCGTCTACCGGACTGTTCCGGAGGCTGTCGCTCCCGGTCAATCTGCGGTGGGCTATGCGGCAGACCTCGGTCTCCTCTCGCGCTTTAACCTACTGAAGTTTTTTGCCTCTCGTACACCGAACTTCGGGATCGGCGTTGCGGCAACGAATTTTGGTCCCTCAGTTCGCGGCGAACCGCTGCCGTCGGAGGTAACAGCCGGACTTGCGTACGCACCGATCAGACCCGTCACGCTGGCAGCGGACTTCTTCTTGCCCGTTTCGCTCGAACCCGATATTGCGCCACCGCCGTTCGGCGGTTCCGCAGGTGTGTCGGTACAGGTTACGCCGTTCTTCTCGGTGCGAAGCGGCATGTTGCTGCGGTGGGGAAGTTCCCGCATTTCGGCGGGTGCGACGATCGAGCTCACCGACTTCAGCGTCGACATCAACTACAACCTCGACAAGACAACCCAATTCGTTTTCTTGGATCGGTTCAGCATTCAGGCCCGACTCAACTTCGGCGACGAGGGTCGAGGAGCACTTCGCGACCGCGTCGATCGCTACTACCTCGATGCGTGGCGTGCATCCGCCACGGGGAACCTCGCAGAGACGGTTGAGCTCAGCGAACGGGCTCTCGAACTCGATCCGACCTTTACCCCAGCCCGCGAGTTATTGATCATGACACAGCAGACGCTCCAACTTCAGCGCGATCTGAGGTCGATCGACCTGGACAGCCTGGGCGAGGCCCTTGGCGACGCCGAGAACGACGCGGACGCTGAAGAGAACGAGTAGTCCAACTTCCCGACCCGTTACTTTACCTTCCGCTTCAAATCGAGATACACAGACAAAAGCGGCACGTCGATCTTCTGCTTCTCCAGCCAGCGCTGAAGACTCTCGCGTGACCGACCTCCGGTATCTTTTGGCAACCGTTTGAGGCGCTTTTGCATCTGCCGATACTCGGAGCTAGCGAACATGCGGTCGAGATAATCGACCATCTGACGTAACTCGTCCTCGTAGCCTTCGACCTGGGAAAGGGTAGATTCCGACTGGATTTGATCGATGAGATCCGCCGCGGAGTCGTTTTCACGCTCAGCGAGAACCTCTTCTACCCGGCGCACAAACGCGCTCTCGCTGAAGACAACCGTATCAACCTTTTTTCGTAGCTCGATCCTCCGCTTCAGCGCCGCCTCTGACTGCATGTCCTTTCGGCCGAGCAGGATGTAAGCGAGTATAGACCCGCCGAGGGCGATCGCAATCTCGTCAATGATTGGAAGCGGATCACGAATCACGAACCCGAGGAAGAGATAAAGCAACAGGAAGATCCCCGCCGAGATTACGAATCGCGGGATGAACCGCGAGTCCGCTACCCAACTCTTGACCTCCTGCTCCACAAGGCGGTAAAGCTCGTTGCGAAACATCGTCAGAGACTCTACACGAGGCTCGTGGCCATAGTGGCCAAGAATCTCACCCTTTGTCAGATTGGAATGCAACTTGTCGATCGTTCGAAACGGATGGAGAAAGACCGATGTTCCGTCCTTCCTATACACGTGAAAAATGTGGGTGGGCTCAGTGCGCTTGGCCATATCGTTGAAACTTAACTGACGCCGTGAACCGGCGTCAAGATTTCACTGCAAGCGCATCAAGAACCAATTGCTTACCAAACAGTCGCGCATACTCGAATGCCGTCATTCCGAGAGAGTCACTCGGCGTGGAGTCCGCCCCTGCGGAGATCAGATGAGATACGATATCGGCACTACCCTGCGACGCTGCAAGCATAAGCGCGGTTTGACCGTTTGAAGTCTTGATGTTTGGGTCGGCGTTGTGAGAAAGCAGAATTCCCACAATTGTAGCGTGTCCGCGACTTGCCGCCTCGCAGAGCGCGGTCTCCCCGCCCGACCCGCAGGCGGAGTTTGGGTCTGCTCCTTCTCCGAGGACACGTTGCACGACACTCTCGTTTCCAGAACGCACCGCGCCGACGAGAAGCGGAACTCCGGCCGCGGTTCGTGAGTCCATAGACATGCCTACGGCAATGAAGTCGTCGATCATTTCAAGGTCGCCCGACATTGCGGCCTCATACGCCGCACCAACATCGCGCTCCTTTCCCCGAAGCCGTGTTTTCGCGACTTGAATCCGGTGTTGATACTGCCACTTGCTGCGCTCAGCGAGCACATAATTCTCAATCTCTTCAGGCCTGAGGATCGTGGCGTTAGCAAAAGACGGATCGAGCACGCGTTCGCCCACTACCGCGATCGGCAACGATTTGCCGGCCGCATACCCAAAGAGATAGATCATCCAATCGGGAGGCTCGTTGGCTGCGGGAATAAGAATGAGGTGGGTGACTTGTTCGACGATGCGGTGCAGATCAGCGTTCTCGGAGTGCTTCCACGATTCCGAAATTGTCACACCGTTTGCTTGGACCCCAAACTGCCGCAAACCGCGCATATAGCTGCGGACCTGGTCGCCAAACGAAGGGGCGCAGAGAAAGCCGACTCTCATAAACTCCATTTTGCCACATACTTCCACCATTGACAACGGTTCAAAAAAGAATGATCGTTCAGGAGATGTTCCTGGAGAAGCTTGAACGACAACCGAATGTGTTCCCGGCCGGAAGAGGGATCTATATTGACGGGGGCCCGACGGCCGTTTTGGTTGTGCACGGCTGGACAGGGTGGCCGGGGAGATTACGCTCCGTTGCCTCCGCGCTCGGTGCCGCAGGATTCACGGTGCACGTGCCTCGCCTGCCGGGACACGGCACGCAGATTACGGACATGCGTCGGACCGGGGCACGCGACTGGCTGCGACGCGCTCTCGACGCATATCTCGACCTTCGCGCAGCCCACGAAACGGTCTACGTGGTAGGAACCTCGATGGGCGGAATCATCGCGACGATTCTTGCGGCCCACTACGAGGTGCCTCGTATCGCACTGCTCGCGCCGGCGCTTCTCACCCGTAACCCGTTTGTGCCGCTCGCGCCGGTGCTGCAGTGGGTGGTTCCGAGGATCAAGGGCGATTGGAAGGCAGAAAACGAGATCAACCCACTTGCCGTCGAAATCGGGCGCGCGTACGCCGGATACACGTATCTCTCAACCGTCGCGCAGTTCTACAAAATGCAGCGGTGGGGCCGCAAGGCGCTTCGTAAGCTCTCTTCAGAGACGCTTGTGATTGTGTCTGAAAAGGACGGCTCGGTACCGGCACGTGTGGTCGACTACATCGAGGCGACCGCTCACCCACGCCGCTTTTTGCCAATCGTGCTCAAAGAGAGCAACCATCAACTCGCCGATCACGTTGAAAAGGAAACGGTGAGTCAGGCCGTCGTAGAGTGGTTTACTTCTGCCAAATGACAGTTCTTTGCCTTCCGGCCGCTCCCACAGTAGCACGGCTGCTCGGGGTCGTAGGCGTTCGGTTCCCAGAGTGGGCCGTAGAAGCCGCGGTCGGCAGCCACTTGCCGGGCAAGGTCGCGGAAGACGGGCACCGTGCGGTCGTAGTACATCTGCCAGCCCTCGCAGAGCCAGCTGCCCCTCCCTTGTGGAGCCGCATCTCGATGCTTGATGCAGTCACCGGAGCAATACGGCAGATGCGCACATCCATCACACGCTTCGTGCCAGTCGCTCTTTTGTTTTGCAAACTGAACACGCTTCGGCCGCCCCCCCATTGACTCCCAACTGTCGGTGAGTACGTTGCCTAACTTCAGTTCGGGTTCTACGTAGAAATCGCACGGATAGACCTCGCCGTTGTGCTCGACCACGAAGTAGGCATCGCAACTCCCGCCCATTGTGCACATATGCCGGCTGCCCTCGAGCAGGAACGACATCAGGGCATCGTGATGGCGGATCGATACCGTACGGACATCGTCGTCGTACCAGAGGTCGAAGATTTCGAGCAAAAACTCACCCCACTCCCTACCGGTAATCGCGAACGGGGCAAGCTCGCCATTCGGCGTGAACTCGACACAGGGGATAAACTGCATGTAGTTGAGGTCGTGATCCCGTAGGAACTCGTAGACCCGCCGCGGATCACCGACGTTTGCCTTGCTCACAAGGGTGAGGGCGTTCACCTCGACGCGGTGCTTTCGAAGCCGCTGCACCGACTCCATCACCGTCGCGTGTGTCGTCTTGCCCCCCCGGGTCCTGCGGTGAACGTCGTGGAGGTCTGCCGGACCGTCGATGCTGGCACCCACGAGAAATCGGTACTCGCCGAGGTGCTCGGCCAACTCGTCGGTGATAAGCGTAGCGTTGGTCTGGAGACCGTTCGCAACTTGGACGCCAGGCCTCCCATACTCCTGTTGAAACCTCGTGACCTGCCGGAAGAACTCAACCCCCATGAGTGAGGGTTCGCCGCCCTGCCAGCCAAACGAATACACCG
>JBMCTC010000110.1:0-9584 GCA_048624115.1 Spirochaetota bacterium | reverse complement strand
AGCCAGAGAATCTCGGTGCCCCCGTTCGACTCGTCGGCGCGGTAGTCGGTAGAGGACTCGATCCCTCGAAGATGCTCTACGTCGGTGTCTGGGAAGGTCACTACCCCGCCCGGTTGTCGATGAGGACCAGACGAGCAGCCGGCAACTCCAACGAGCAAAGCGATTGCAAGAAGCACAAACCTACGGCAGGCGCGACGAGAGTAACGTGAGTTCATACTCTTTGAGACGTAGCTCGGCCCTGATCGGTTGCACCGTTTTCGCGTAGCGTTTCCCGGGCTCCTCAAGGTGCCAGTTATGCGCGCGAGGTCTCGAGCCAGATCTTCGCCTCATCTACCGATGAGAAGGAACGGTGAAAAATCATCGCCCCCCTTCGCCCAAAGTGGTCCTCGAGCATGCGCTGGTCACGATCTGAGACCCACCCCATTACGAAAAGCGGATTGTTGGACGTGTCCGCGGGAAATGCGGGAATGAGCGATGCGTAGCCTTGCTGGCCGGCAACGCGATTAAAGGCGTACCAGCCGGGCGTCTCGCGGAACCGAGCGAACTGATGCTCGGCGTCGGCACAGCAGTGGGTGGCAACGCTCCCGAAGCGTTCGGAGAGCGCGACAAGCTCTGGGTGGCAAAAGCGGTCGTAGTGCTCCCGCCCGATGCTGCCCGCCTCGTCGTTGGAGACCCAGGGCCCGAGTTCTGGTGGGCACCAGACCGCAGGGCAGTGACAGGGGCTCATTTGAGGGAATCGGTCGCGAAGCGCTGATAGAAACTCCGCCAGGAGTGACGCGCACCGCCCTGCCAGTTGTTCGGCGACTGCGAGCCCGTCGTCCTCGTAGAGTGAAACGAACATGTCGCTCTTTTCCCACAGCAGGCACGCCGTATCGAAACCTGTTTGCATGTCGGGCGGGCCAAGCGGGACATCGGGTCCCAGTTTGGCCTCGACCATTTCACCAAGCTCGATGACACGCATAAGCGGCTCACACGACTCGAGCGCAGGTTTCTCGATTGCCGCCGCCTCTTTCGCATTCGAGGCAATTGGGCGCGCGAAGGGCATTTGATCGGGGAACTGTTCGACGGTCGCACCGAATGCGTGCGCCATCAGTTGTGTTCCGGTAATCAGCCGAACGTAGGGAACCGCGTCGTCATCGAGCTCGCGTTGAGTCTCAAGCCGGCGCTCGTAGTCGGCAACGATGCGATTGCACGTCTCTTCGAGCGGGATCGCACCAGCCGAGTAGTCACCATGCTTCGTAATTGTGTATGTGGGAGCGGACACCTCTGCGAGGTACGCATTCCGAGCGGGTGCATCGCGCTTGAAGAGCTGGGTTAGAAATTTCTTGTTTTGGTCGACCGTTGGCATAGCTCATTCAATCACACTTGCGCGTGCCCGCCCATGGCAAAACGCGCGCGCGCTTGGAGAAAACACTCGTATTGAATCTAAAACGAGAGCTCGAGCAGGGCGATATCTCCCGATGCGAGCTCGACATCGGTTTGCAGAACACCGTTCGTCCCGGCGCGTACGATCGCGCGACGGTGCTCCGGCTCCGCGCGCTCTGCGAGTGCGCGGTGATCCGACAGCGTCAGGTAGTCGGGACTGCCCATCTCGCGCCACAACTCGTACGCGCTCCCGGCACGATCGTTCACCGCACGCGTCGAAAGGGAGGCCGTTGCCGAAGGTGCATTTCCTATCGTGAGCGTGAGTCGCCACGGCGGGCCCACGTCCGAGTTCGGCTCCTGATAGTGATACGCGATGACGCTCACGCATCGCCGCTCGTCGTCATAACTTGCAAGGGCACCACATCCATCCGGCGCGTCTAATTCGGTCGGGATCTCTGAGCCTCGAACATGGCTCAGAAACGCAAACGCATGGTAACTGCTTTTGGGAATCCCGTTTACGGTAAAGATGCCGTAGCCGCCGTGAAACGGCGTGTAGTGAAACCCAGCCTCTTCGTAGATGTCGGAAACGTTCCAGTAGAGCGAGCCGTCGATCACGTGGCGCAGTTCTACGAGCGTCTTGACGATAAACGCGCCGTTGTTCTTCTCGTCATGGTTCTCCGCATATGGACCCGCGCTCGAGTTCCATTCACCCATAAACAGTGGGAGATCTCGACAGGAGCTCGCATCGATCTGCGTACGGACCTCCGAGAAGAGCTCGTACATCACCGTAGACTCCTTCAACTCGACGTCACCCGCGTCACCCTCGATGAACTCGACGTCGCTCGGATAGGCGTGGGTCGATATGAAGTCGCAAGGGATCGGCATGCCGCCGGTAAGGGGGGAGCCCGCCTCGAGATGGGCAAGGAACTCCGGAATCCACTTACAGCGAGCGGTTGCCGGCCCACCTACTCGCAGTCGCTCGGAGACCGACTTGATCGCGACGGCAGTGTGGTCGTAGAGCTCGAAGTAGGCTGACTGGTCTCCCGCAAAAAACGCGATGTCGGGTTCATTCCACAGCTCGAAGTACCAACGCGAGACCAGTTCGATCCCGTAACGTTCGATGCAGTGCTCTACGAGACGGACCACAACTTCCGACCATGCCTCAAACGAGTTTGGCACCGAAGTGTTCGCCTTGTAAGCGGCGATCGTTGTCTCGCCGCTCTTGAGCGGAATGGGACAAAAACTCAGCTCGACAAACGGAAGCATGCCTGATGCGAGAATGTTGTCGTAGATCGTATCTACCGTAGTGAAGTCGTAGGTAGCCTTGCCATCGCGCTCGGCGTAGAACCCAACTTGCTCAGAGAAAATATTGTGGGCTCGCACGTAGGTTAGGCCGATCTCGCGCGCCATGCGCAGGTGGGCGTTGAGGTCCGCTCGCGCATTGAGTACCGCGTGACACGTGTTTACGCCAAAGCTCCAGACCGGCTTGATCGGACCGTTGCGCATTGCGAGGTCAATCTTTAAATCACTCACGTGGTACCGTCCTTGTCGATAAAGCGAATAGTCGCGTCGCGAGGAAGCGCGAGCTTTGCCTCGGCCTCGATCGCTTTGAGAACACCCGAATAGATCGGGCACGCGGTGTGAGGCACGTGCTCGGAGAGGGTCTTGTACACCACGCCCTCGTGCGGCTTGGCGAAGACTTCGCTGTATGCGTCGATGGTTCCGAGTTCGGAAGCGGCAGCCTTGAGGTTTGGGCATCCCGACGCCAGCGAAACAGCGATTGTCTGCTCGTCCTTCGCCAGAGCGGTGACAATGGTCTTGAAGCCACACACTCCAGCGTTTACTTCGACTTTGGTCATGCCGGGCAGCTTAGCGCTTGCGGGCAGACTCCGCAAGACGGGGTTGACCAAGCTCGATCAATGATTCACAAGATGATCATGGGCTATGGCGAGGGCGTTGCCTTCGGCTTCTACAACCACATCCCGCGATGCGTGGCAACGATCGATCGACGTTTCGAAGAGTTCGCGATCAACCTCTGCCTGTCGGGCCGAATCTACTACGCATTTGAAGACGACCGTCACGATCTGCTCGCCGGTCCGGTTGTCTGGTGGACGTGGCCGGGGCCGCGGTTTTCATACGGTGCGCTACCCGGCGAGCATTGGGACCACTACTATCTGACCTTTGACGGACCGCGCGCTGAGTACCTACAAGCCTCCGGCGTGCTCCCCGCGTGTGATCGTGCCTACTACGTTCTCGAACGAGCCGACGCGGTGCAGCAAGCGTTTGTCGAACTCATGGGTGCGTTGAATCGGCCTCAGGACGACATGCAAGATGTAGCTGCCAACCTCTTAGATCGGGTCTGCCTACTTGCGCGGGCAAACAAGCAGCGCCGCCAAGCGCTCGACGAGCGACAACTGAAGCTCGAGGCGCTCGCTGATGAGATTGCAGCAGAGCCCGAGCGGGGTTGGAACACGAATGAGATGGCCTCGTCGATTGGAGTGAGCGCCGGGCATCTACGCCGGCTCTTTGCCGAGCAGTTCGATATCTCACCGTATCAGTACGTCATTGACGTGCGGATGCAGCGCGCGGCGGAGATGCTGCGCTCGTCGGACGCTGCGGTGAAGGAAATCGCGGGGGCGGTGGGCGTAGAGGATCTGGCCTACTTTACTCGCCTGTTCAAAGCCCGATTTGGGTATCCGCCGGCACGCTATCGGCTCGCGTCGCAACTCAGAGAAGCGCCCGAGTAGCCTTGTCTGCACGGGCTCCGGAGGTTACATCGCTTCGAGCTCTTTGCGGGCGAGGTCGCGAAGGGGTCCAGCCGCGGCCTCTCCGGCAACAATTCCCAGGAGCGTGCGCGCACGATCCTGGGAATCGGTCTGCCGCATCGCAAGACCCAGGTTGAGCAGGTCTCGGTAGAGATTGGGATCCTTGAGAACATCGATCTCGTTTAGGTACTTGAAGGTGTTGCGGATATTTCGCGCGCGCACAAGAGCGTGAGAGAGGGTTTCGAACTCATAGCTCGGGTCTTCTGCCTGGATCGCATCGAGGAGCGATCGCGATCGTTGCACGGCCGCCACACTCAGTAGCGGAAGGGCCGCACCGGCGTAGCCGTTCGTAAGGTAGCGTTCGCCGAGTTCACTGTAAGCTCGGGTCACCACACCGGTCGGAATCGCGTAGCGCTTGATTGCTCGGCTTATTCCGGCGCTCTCGACTGTGATCTCAATTTCCTTGAGCGTGGCGGCAGCAAGGCCGGCGTGGCTCTCAAAGACAACCCACTCGAGGATCGCGGTTGACCCAACGACATCCCCAGACGACTCGGCTGCCTCTGCGCGCTCGTATGCCTGCTCCACCTCGTCAATAAGCGTGCGCGACGGATCGGGAATGGCGTACTCGTCCGCTATGGAATGTGGGGCAAGAGCGACGGCGGCGAACAGCGCAATCGCGAACTTCGAGCTTCTGAGACGTGGCGAACGATTCATTCTCAAAACTGTTCCGTCGCTTGCAGCCATGCGTAAAACTCGAGTCCCGTCACCGACTCTCCGGGAAAAAACCGGCGGCCGTCGGGGAGCTCCATGATCTCCCGCTCGACGAGGCCGAGCACCGCGTCAAACCAGGCATCGTCAATCTCTACGTCGGGTACGGGCGATCGAGCGCCGCGGGGACCCGAGAGTCGATCGCTGTAGCGAGTAAGCAACTCTCCCTGGCCCATCTCCAGAACGTGGAGCTTCCACAGTAGGTAGGCCGCATCCCGCCTGAGTGTCGTAGCTGTTGGGGCCGGCGCATCCGGGAGTAGCAGTTCTGCCTCTATCATTGCGGCATACAACCTTGACGGCTCCCACACTCGGCCGCCGGTCAGGAAGTCGAGCAAGGAACTCTCGGATTGGGTGAGGACTGCCATTCCCTCGAGAGGCAACTCATCGTTCGTGAGGAACTCTTGCGATGCTGTCGCAAGACTCTCCGACTCACGAAGCGCCCACGCACGCTCCCGTTGCTCGCCGTACAGTGCTTGGTACTCCTCGGGAAGCGCGGCAAGCGCCTCGTCGAAGCTCGCGAGCGCTGCTCCGATACGTCGGAGGCCGAGCAACACCGCTCCCTCGCGCGCCTGAAGCCGTCGCGTCGAATCGGCTCGTCTGATTGCCTCTTCGAGCATCGCGAGCTCTGCTTCGAGAGTTTCTGCAAGAGACGCGGAAACGAGCAGCGCGATCTCGTCGTTTGGAGCGAGCTCGAGCGCCTGCGCAGCGAGGGACGCTGCATGCTGCTGCCGTCCACGAAGGCGCGCAAGCTCAGCCTCGAGGGAGAGAAGTCGTCCCGAGTAGCGGTCATTGCGACGCTCCACGGCCGCAAGAGCCGTCAGTTCTCGCTCTGCATCGGCGAGCAGCGACTCGTCTGTGGAAGCCTGGTACTCCACGAGCATGAGCTCGATATCATCGAGCTCCTCGAACGCCGCCTCGTCGGCCGACTCAATGACCGTAAAGGACTCCGGTGTCGACTGGCAGCCAAGCAGTATCACGAGCAGCGCAGCAAAAAACGCAAGGGACAAGACTTGTCGCTGACGGCTAACGGAACGCATAGACGTAGATTGTATCATTGAATCCCCCGGTGATCAGCTCCGGCTTCTCGTCCCCGTTGAGATCGGCGAACACCGGCCGACGCCCGCCTGCAACCGGAAAACCCTCGAGTGGTCTGAGGTCGGAAGCGAACCCAAAGACGATGTTTCCCGCTCCGTAGATAAACACCTCCTCCGGTCCGCGACCGTCGGCCTGGGCGATCTCGAGCGAACTCTCCTGACCTGAGAGACCGCGGATTGTCGCACTATCACTTTGGCCGTCGAGTCCGACCCGGAAGATGCGACCCGCTTCGCTCACGAGGTAGAGCGAACTCGCGCTCGTCGACCAGACCATCGAGCTGTAAAAGACGCCGTCTAGCTCGATAGGGAACCCCGGCCGTGGCGCGCCAAGCTCGTCCCATACGGTAACCTCGCCGGCCTGGGTCACGAATGCGGTCCAATGGCTTCCGCCCGGTCTCGGGATGATCACAGGCGAGCCAAACGCAATCCCCGAGAGCGGAGCCGGCCAGCCTGCCGACCGCTCCCCATCGATCGTGAATCGTTCTACGCCCGCCAAGAAACTTTTCGGGTACCCAACAAAGAGCCCCTGGTGGTAATCGGGTGTGGCCAGGAACGGGTCGTCGAGCTCAATCGCGATCCGTTCGCTCTTGCCCGCCTCTGAAACAACCAACAGCCCCGGTTCGTCCCGAACAGGAAGAACGAGCTGCCGCTCGGCAAGCAACGGCGGGGCCGAAGGACGCTCACCGGTAACGATCGGGAAATCCCCCGAAGGACGCAGCCCGGGCCCAAAGCGGTAAACTGCCCCTCGGTCCGTTACCAACCAGATGCTTGGCTCCTCGGCATCGGGACTCGGCAGGATCCAACTCGCGTCACCAATGCGCGCGAGGGCACGCTCCCCGGTGGAAGGCGTAAACTCGACCAGATTTCGGTCGCGCTCCATCCAGTAGAGGCGCGTGATTCCGTCGGCTCCTTCGAGAACCTCAACCCCAGAGGAAAGTCGCGCCTCGGCCTCAATCGGGAACCCCGGAAAAAAGACGATACCTCCTCCTGCGCCGGGCACTGCGGCCAGCGAGATGCCGAGCCTGTCACCATCGAGGCGGATGTTGGCGATGCCGTTTTGATAGAGACGAAGTGCTTCGAACGCCGGACCGTCGCCGCGGAGGAACGCCGGCGTCGTCTGGTCGAGTGAAAAGAGCACCGAGATCGTCGCTGCTGCGGGGACCTGAGCACCAGTTTGCTCCCATCGTAAGCTGCCGGCGAGCAGTTCCTGGGACTGATTCGCACGTACGACGAGGGCAAGCGCCTCGGGAGACTCGGAGAGTAAGAAGAATCCGTTCTCGACGATGTAGTACGGCTCAGGAATGGTCACATCGAATGCGCGTAGCAGAAAACGAAGGAACCGAGGCAAAACGAGCTGTGGCACCCGGACACCTTGCACGCTCTGCGACTCGTCGCCGGCGAGGAGCATCGTCGAGAGCACCTGCTCGAACACCTCGCGGCGACGCGTTTCATCAGCAATCGAGACAAAGAACACCGGCTCGGGATGCGAATCGAGCCCGAACACGCCGGCCTCATCGCCGGTCCACGAGAAAACAAGCTCGTCGAGTCCGAGACCAACCGCCGTACGAGCAGCGGAGTCGGCCCGATTGAGGGCAGACACCGTATCGTCGTCGAGATAGGCCGTTGCGGTGTCGCGAAGAGCGGACAGCTCGAGTCCCGACGCGAGCGAGTAGTAGTAGGTCTCTTCGGGAAAGACTGAGACCACGGTCGGGGCGCCGGAGCGGACGGCAAGCAACCGCTGCACCTCTTCGTTTGCACTCTCGATCGGAAGATCCACGGCAATGTCGATCCGGTCGTTCGCGATCGTCGCACCCACGAGCGCGAGCTGCGTGAACTCGAGGTCCGATAGAATCCGACCAGCGGGCGTGTCGATCTCTCGCAGTTCGTCGAGGAAGGAGGCGGGCCGCAAGAGCAACCGCACTTGATACCCCGAAGGCTCGTCGAGTCGTTCAACGAGCTCTTCGTCGATTCCCGAGTCGGTCATAGCACCGACAAGGGTCAGTGTTTCGAGGCTGCGCGTGACGATCACGAGATTGCGGTCAAGCCTGATATAGAGCGCGCTCCCCTCTTCTCCGTAGACAAAATGACTGCCGGCACCCGAAGAAACGTAGCTCAGGTTGTCGACTGAGAGATACGGCGCAAGGAGCCTGCCCAGCCGGGTTACGGCCGATCGTACGCCCAAGTCTGCAACGGCCACGAACGACTGATCCGGGTAGAGGGCCGCATCCAGCCGGATGTCGGCAAGGAAACGAAAGAGGCGCGATCGCAGGAGATCCTGGTTTCGCACCGTTGCGACGATCTGTCGCACCGGGGCAAGATCGGGGGAGGAGAGTAAGACGTCGGCAGCCGCTAAATCGACCGTGTTCTCGAAAAAATCGGAGGCGGAGTCTACGCGGGCGTAGATGTCGAACTCTGCAGGCAGGACGTCGTAGGGATCTCGTCTAACGAGCACACTGATGAGCGCCATAACGAGTGCGATCGCAACGATGGACCCGAGAAACCCCAGAAGGAACTTGAGCAGAAAGCGAAAGAGCGAGAAAGGTCGCTGTGGCTGATCCGACTCTTCGTGCTTCATATTGGCATCCCCCACCTACAGGCCCAACAAACGGCTACACTACAGTTCTATTCGCTATGCAACCGTGAGTCAACAAAGGGCTTTCCTTTGACATTAATGGAGACAATTTTGTACAACATCGGTCTCTGTACTATACTATTGGATATTAATGAGTTTTTTACGATTAAAGGCCGATGCGATTGATGTTGGGCACCGTGCAACGCACGGCTACCTCACCATGATAAGCTTCATCGGCGCCGCGGCCACCGCAGCGTACGCACTCTCCGGCGCCTGGACCTTTGCCGCAGTTAGCGCGGTAGCCACGGTCTGCTTCGCGACGGGAGCGGCACTCGTGCAGCGTGGCAATCTCGAAGGGGGCGTTGACGTCGGCATCGTGCTCTCGAGCGCGCTCCTGCTCGGGATGCTAACCTCCGTGTACGTCCTGTTCCCCGACGGTGTAGATGAAGGACAGACGCTTGTCGCTACTGCCTTCTACCTGATTGCAACCGCGGGGTTTTTTGCGCGCCGCTACTACCAGGTCATTGTTGTGGTCGTTCCGGCAGGCCTGTTGGTGATTGCTTACTTCTTTGTCCTTGCCCGGCCCGAACAACTCGAGTTGAGAAACCTACTCGTTGCAGCGACGAGCATACTCATGGCGGTCGGCAGCACGCTCATCTTCAGGCAGGCAGACGCCCTGCGAAAGACGCAATCAGACCTCGAGGCAATGAACCGTGACTTGAGTAACGCATTGCAGATCAAAGACCGATTCCTGGCCAACATGAGCCACGAAATCCGGACCCTAAGCGTGGCCGAAGTTGTCTCGGAGACGGTGGCGCTCTATCGCGTCTCCGCATGCGCCAAGGGCATTGCCCTCGATGCGAGCATTGACCCGGGAACCCCGGACCAAGTCGTCGGCGACCGGGAGCGCATCAAGCAGATTCTCGGCAATCTCGTGAGTAACGCCGTGAAGTACACCGAACAAGGGTCTGTCAACGTTGATGTCGCAGTTGATCGCTCATCGCCGTGGCAGCTCGTTTT
>JBMCTC010000109.1:0-9585 GCA_048624115.1 Spirochaetota bacterium | reverse complement strand
TTCGTGCAGACGCACCATACCCGGCAAACTCTTCCGGCTTCATGCCGTCGACGTCTCCGTTGCATCATGGTCGGGGTGTACGGGCCACTTGCCGAGGTAGTCGTTGGCGTAGCCTGCCTCTTGCATCACGTCGGGCCAGGTGGCGAACCGGCCGGGTTCGAGAGCGGACACGGGGGAAACGCGCGCGTGAACGAAACGCTCTCTCCGGCGAATCTGTCTATGTTCGGGGTCTTCACAATCGGATTCCCAGCGAAAACGAGGCTATCGTAACGCTGCTGATCGGTAGTAATGAGAAGAACGTTCAAGTAGTCGAGCCTATCGGAGCAGGCCGCGCTTGCATAGACTGATTCTGCCACGAGCCTGGACGGCTTGCGCAGCTACAGTCCCGCAACCGCCATGACGTGACACGCAGTCCCGGCAAGCACGCACAGGTGCCAGAGCGCGTGGTTGTACGGCAGACGCTTCCAGGCGTAGAACGCAACGCCGCCGGTGTAGGCGACTCCCCCGCCGAGGATCCAGAGCAGTGTGTCCGGCCGCAGCGTCTGCACGAGCGGCACGATCGCGACAATAGCCGTCCAGCCCATCGCGACGTAGAGAGCGGTCGAGACCTTTGGGTAACGGCCGGTAAAGAATAGCTTGAACACCGTTCCGGCCAGTGCCAGTGCCCACACGACGCCAAAGAGCGACCAGCCCCACGCACCACCGAGCCCCACGAGCGTAACCGGGGTGTAGGTACCGGCAATCAGGTAGTAGATCGAGATGTGATCGATCATCTTCATGCGGCGCTTTGCATCGCCTCTGACTTGGAGGTGGTAGATGGTGGAGACCGTGTAGAGAAGCACCGCTGAGACGCCAAAAACAGGATAGGTGATCACCTGGAGGGCGTTACCGGAAGCGTCTGCAATAAAGCTGAGCCAAGCGGTTGCGGCAAGAGAGAGAATGATGCCAAGTGCGTGGGTGACGGCATTTGCACGCTCCTCGCCTTGGGTCGAGTCTGCGAGCTTGCCGGGCCGCTGCGGACTTAAGATACGACCACCGCCTTTGTATTCACAAACTCGCGAATGCCGAGCCAGGAGAGCTCGCGACCAAAACCGCTCTCTTTGATTCCGCCAAAGGGCAGTCGCGGATCGGACTTTACAAAACCGTTTACAGCGACATTGCCGGCGTCGAGCTCCTCCGTCGCGATCCGCTCTCCACGCTCGAGGTCTTGGGTGAAGACCGCAGCGCCCAGACCAAACGAGGAATCGTTGGCAAGTTCGATAGCGTGGACCTTGTCCCGAGCAGGAACGATCACTGCGACCGGACCAAAGAGCTCCTCACGGAACGCGGGGTTTGCCGGCCCCACCTCCGTGAGAAGCGTGGCCGGATAGAACGCCGCAGGTCCGCCCGGGATGGTGCCGCCGAGCCGCAGCTTCGCACCGGCGTCGGTGGCACGGACAACCTGGTCGTGCAACTCGTCGCGAAGGTCGGCCTTCGCCATCGGACCTAACGTAGTCGCAGGGTCAAACGGGTCGCCGGGCTGGTAGCCCTTGAGGCGTTCGAGGACGAGCTCGGTGAACTGGTCACGAACGTCATCTACCACAATGAGACGCTTTGCCGCGATACAGCTCTGACCGCCGTTGATCATTCGGCCTGTCACACAGGCGTCGGCAGCCGTTGCCAGATCGGCATCTTCGAGGATCACGTAGGGATCACTCCCCCCGAGTTCGAGGACGCACTTCTTCAGTGCCCGCCCGGCCGCCTCGCCTACCGCCCGCCCAGCGGGAGTACTACCGGTAAGCGTAACCGCGGCTATCCGCGGGTCGGCGATCACCGACGGCACTCGGCTCCCGGAGATCGGCAGAACCGAGAACACATCATCTGGAGCGCCGGCCTCGGCAAGAATCGACTCAATCGCATAGGCGGCGCCCTGTACGTTGCTCGCATGCTTGAGGAGACCCGCGTTGCCGGCCATGATAGCGGGGGCGGCGAATCGCATTACCTGCCAGAACGGAAAGTTCCACGGCATGACCGCAAGCACCACGCCAAGGGGATTGTAGGCGACGGAGCTTCGTCGCGCGTCGGTCTCTATCGGCTCGGCGCTCAAGAATCGCTCGGCGTGCTCGACGTAGTAGTCGCACGCCCAGGCACACTTCTCAACCTCAGCCTCCGCAGAGCCGATGAGCTTTCCCATCTCGAGCGTCATGAGCTCGGCGAACTCCTGTTTGCGCTCGCGCAAGACGCTCGCCACGCGCTCCAAGACGCCGCGACGCGCATCAAAGGATGATCGCCGCCAGGAGGTGGCAGCGGCTACGCTCCGCGCAAGCTGCTCATCGACCTCTTCCTCGGTGGCCTCGGTATACTCCGCAACAACAGTTCCGGTGTAGGGGTTTATGCTCTGTAGCGCCATGATTGACTCCGTCCTTCTATATCACGCCGAGAGCAGGTCGATGTCAACCGGGTTGGCGAATCGCACCATTCGCTCAACGAGCCTGCGACGATCGCGGACATAGGTCGTACACGCACATGGGGTCGTCGGTCGGGGGCTCACCAGATCTCGGGCTTCGGATATTGCAGCTCTCATGCGCCCAAATATGAGTTGCTAACTCAGGAACCTAATGCTATATTGGTACTCATGATACCATTTGAGTACCGTGGGGACCGGTTTAGTTGCGACGGAGGAAGCCGATGACAAGTGTGGCTCGAGAGGCACTAATCGCCACGGCGTGGCGTCTCTTTGCCACCGTCGGCTACACCGGGACCAGTGTGGAGGCGATCGCACGCGAGCTCGGCACGAGCAAACGAACGATCTACGAGCACTTCCGCGACAAGGAGCAACTGCTGGAGGCAGGCGCGGAGCTCGCCCTTCGCGGGGCCGATGCGGAGGCCAGGCGGATCATCGCGGAGACGGCCCTGCATCGGGAACGGTTCCGTCGGCTGATCGAGTGGCTCACGCGCGGCGCACAGCACTCCCACTCCCCAGCAATGGCCGATATTCGCCGCGGCGCGCCCGCTGTCGCCGAGCGGATAGAGCAGCAACGTCGCGCGATGATTCGCACGCACCTCTCGCTCGCGCTCGAGCCGGCGACTGAGGGTGTCGCTGCGGCCACAGCAGATCGTGAACGAGTCGCGGAGGTAATCGCCGCGGCGGTGGCCGGCATCATGGCTCGGGGCGAAGCGGCGCAGGATCTTCTGGCGACGGCCGGAGATATCGAACGATTCTTGCAGATCACAATGAACGGTCTGTTCGGACCAGAAGACAAGGATTAGGAGGATGCTATGAGAGAGGATGGATTTGTCGCCCGCAACTGGGGATGGATTATCGGCGCGATGGGCCTGGCGGCGCTCGCCTACATCGCGATTCGCTTTGGCCTCTCGGTGTTTGAGCAGACCTATTGGTTTGCGCTTCTTCTCGTTCCCGCGGCGTGGCTGCACGAGGCCGAGGAGTACGCGCTCGCCGACTTCTGGGGGTGGTACAACAACACGTGCTTCAAGAGCAAGGAGCGGTTCTTTCCGCTCTCCCGCAGGCGTGCGTTCTTCATCAACTCGTGCACCGTCCCGTTGGTAATCCTGCAGGCCTTTATCGCCCCGCAGTTTATTTACATAACGTTATTCCTGATTCTTACCGTGCATGCGAATGCGTGGATGCACCTGATCTACACCGTCGGCGAAGGCAAGTACTCGCCCGGAACCATAACGAGCGTGCTTTTCTACTGGCCGCTCACCTACGTCGCGATCTACCAAATCGTGACCAAGGAACTCGTCCCGCTCCGGCAGCTCGTCCTGGTCTTCGCGATCTCAGTCGGCGCAGGGTTCGGCCTCTTTGGATACCTGCGCGGCATAGCAAAGAAGGAGCCGCAGCGGCTGTATTCAGTGCCGGAAGCCATTTAGGGATAGAGTGTCACGCACCCTGGGGATAGAAAGGCGGTAACTCCTTTACTCAAAAAGCGCACCTGGCCGGATGACTCCTGGCTGAAGGCAAGTCATGCGGAAACATCGCTGAGGAAACGAAATGCGCAGGCCGTTTCCCCAAGCTCCGTGACACTCGAGCGCCGTGGCGCCGGCCACCTGCAGGCGCTTCCCATCACATACAAACCTGGGGGTAGCGGAGGACGGCAGGGCCGCGCCGGGCGGAGGTGACGGAGCCCGGGAGGCGCGGCCCGGAGAGCCGGCCGGAGCGAGGGGGAACGGCGTGTCTGCGGCGGAAGGGAGCGGTGTAGCAAGCGAGGCGATTAGGGCGTTCCCCCTCTTGGCTACCGCGATTTGTACGACACGGAGCATCAGCTTGTTGACGCGCTGCCGAAGCTGGCGGATGCGGCGTCAATCGAGGAGCTCAAGAAGGCGTTTCGGATGCATCTCGAGGAGACAAAAGGTCAGATCGAGCGACTGGAGAAGGTTTTGAAGTCGATGGAGTTCGAGCCAAAGCGCGAGACGTGTGTCGGTATGAAGGGTCTTGTTGCGTAAGCGCCCGGCGAGCGCTCTTACTCGCCGATCACAGTAATCACGATTGAACGAGAACCGCCTCGGTTTCGGTGCTCGCAGAGGTATACGCCCTGCCAAGTGCCGAGGCTGAGGCGGCCTCTGTGTACTGGGATGGTGAGACTGACGCCGAACAAGCTACTCTTGCCGTGCGCCGGCATGTCGTCTGCGCCCTCGAGCGTGTGATCGTAGTATGGCTCGTTCTCAGGAACAAGGTGATTGAGGATTTCCTCCATGTCGCTTCGGACGTCGGGGCTCGCGTTCTCGTTGATGCTCAACGAGGCGGAGGTGTGCTTGAGGAAGATGTGCGCGAGGCCGGTGGCCGGGGTCTCGAGCTCATCGAGTGCGTTTTGGATCTCGGAGGTGATGAGGTGGCATCCGCGAGGTTTGCCGGCTATGGTGATGCTTGTTCTTTGGACCGTCATGAGTCGAACATAGTGAAGTGTCACGGACCGTGGGGATAAATTTCTCCTAAATGCTTTGAAACAAGGGCTTTGCGCGGCGATTTTCCCAGGATTCGCGGTTTCGTGGGCAATTGTCGCTGTAGAAAATACTTATGGCGAGCGTTTCCCCAAGGTGAGTGACACTGCGGGCTGGCGCTACCGCTGCCCCTTCCAACTCTGCATGCTGCGATGCACGTTGAGCGCGCGAGCCACTCCCCCAAACCACGCGTCAGGTAGAAGCCCGCGGAGCAGCAGCGCCATGCGCAGAGAGCGCGGTCGCTTGGGGGTTCGCCGGCGGCGGATGATCGCGCCCTCTACGATTGCCTTCGCGACAACCTCGTGGCTTTTGAGCACCGGGAAAAGCGCTCCCCCAAGGCCCCGGATGCGCGCGCCCTCGAACATGCCCTTTGCGATGTAGTTGGGGTGGATGGAGGAGAATCGCACATGGTGCTTTCCGAGGTTTCGCGCCTCGTGCCTGAGCGCCTCGGTCAACCCCCAGACCGCCCACTTCGTAGCCGAGTAGACGGCGAGTCCCGAAACGCCGACCAGTCCGGCGGCACTGCTGATGTTCACGACGTGACCAGAGTTACGCTCATATAAATAGGGCAGAACCGCGTGAGTGACGTCAATGACTGCGCTGAGGTTGATGTCGACCGTGGTGTGCCACACGGCGGCGGGCTGATCGAGGAAGTCGCCGGGAGCCATGTGCCCGGCATTGTTCACGAGTATGTCGATGCGACCGTGCCGCTCGAGCGCTTGGGCAACCCCTCGGGCAATCGCCTCCGCATCGGTTACGTCGACAACCACCGGCTCGCAGCGCGGGGCGGGGGTGTTGCTTGCCGCGGGGGTGTTGCTTGCCGCGGGGGTGTTGCTTGCTGGGGCGGTATCACCGGCCGCGGGGGCTGCCGTACGAAGCTCGGCTGCCGCCTGCTCGACGGCCGCCGGATCGATATCCCAGAGCTCCACCGAGCAGCCGCGACGCAGGAGTCGCAGAGCTGTTGCACGCCCTACCCCGCCGGCACCGCCGGTCACGATTGCAACCTGACCCCAAAGCGATTTTCCCATGATTATGAACTCCTCTCGAAAATGTCCGCTCAGGGCAGCGAGGTTGAGGCCTGCCTCTCGAGCTCGAACTCCATGACGTGCCGAACTCCGTTTCCGGACTCGCAATGGTAACTACCCTTGAGCTGCTCCTCGGCGAGCATGCGCGAGAGTTCGAGTCCCATCGAGGTGGAGTTTGCGTCGGCGGCGTCGTTGTCGTCGGGCACGAAGCCCACGCCATTATCCTCCACCACAAGCTCCAACCGTGACGGGGCTACTCTCGAAAGCGAAACGCAAATCCGACCACCGGCGTCGTCGGGGAACGCGTATTTCAAGCTGTTCGTGACGACCTCATTCACGAGGATGCCGACGTACACCGCCTGCGAGTGCGTAACGCCGGGCAGATTGGGGTCTATATCGATTCGCGCCTCTACACCGTCGCCGCCGAGCGATGCAACGAGCGCTGTGGTCAGTCGCGTCAAGTACTCGCCCAGGTCTACCGTTCCCAGTTCATCAGCCTCCTGGAGTTGAGCGTAGAGAAGCCCCATAGCGCCAATACGACTCTTGACGGCGGTGAGCGCCTTCTTGAGTACGGGGTCTTGAGACTGAATCGACTGCAATGAGAGCAGCCCCGCAATCATGTTGAGGTTGTTCTTTGTCCGATGCTGGAGCTCGCGCAAGAGCGACTCCTTCTCTTTCAGAGAAGCAGCGTTACTCAACTCGGCGCGCTTTCGCCGCGTCACATCGAGCAGCGTGCCACTGGCGAGCTCCGGCCTTTTGTCGGAAGTCCAGGTTGCGACCTTCCCTCGGAGATGCATCCAAAGCCACTCACCGTCGGGTCGCTTGAATCGTATCTCGAGATCCAGGAGTGGCAGAACACCTTCGAAGTGTTCGCGGAGCTGATCGTTCATCTTGGTCAAATCGCTACGATGGATTCCCGCGAACCAGGTCTCAATTCGATGCACACCGGTCAATGTTACGTCAAAACCCAGCATTGATTCCCAGCGTTGATTAACCAAAAGCGTCCCGCTTGGAACGTTCCACTCCCAGGTACCAACGTTCGTCCCATCAAGAATGTACTCGAGGCGCCGTTGGGCATTCTGGAGCTCGCCGTTTACTCTGACCGCTGCCAGGGCTCGCTCCTCGAAACGCCGCCACAAGTGCAAACTGACGGCAAGCAACAGGCAGGCGATGGTCCCAACCGTGAGGACCGAATCGGAGTAGGGAGAATCGATCAGTTCGGGCGCGGAGCGCATTCCCCACCAGATTGCAAGAGTTACGCCAAAGGCAGAGAGCGAGGCGGTGTAGGGAAACCACGCGGGAATGCTCTCGCCACCAGCTTCGCGGTTACGCGCGAACCCCATGCCGGAAATCGCAAAACCCATGAGGATAAATCCCATGGAGGTCTCCGGCGACATCGGCCGTGTCGCGGCCCAGGAGAAGAGAGGAGGTGTGCCGCCTGTGACCTTGATAAAGGCGACCGCTCCCGAGAGGAACACGATCATACTCGCGACGCCGGCAACGTACGAGCCGCGAGTTCCAGGTACCGTAGCAACCAGACAAGTTGAAATACCGAGAAGGACGAACGTCACGCCTGCGTTGAGAGCCAGAGCGGATTGCGCCGAATGCAGGAACGAGTCGACTACGGCGACTGAGCCGAGCACGAGAACGATCAAACCGCAAACAAGCCCGATGGTGCGGCGAGCCTGACTCACCGCGACTGCGGCGATGCCGCCGAGCATGAGCAGTCCAGCCGTCACGGCCGAGGGAGTATAGGTTGTCGCGGTGGGTGTTTGAATGAATGTGAACTCAAAGCCAGAGAAGAGAAGAAGAGAGTAGAGTATGACGACGCCGGCGATACTGGTTACTACCCAGTGAAGCGTCCGTTCGGAACGTTTCCCCGAGCTGAATGCCTCGCCTGCAAGTGTGACCTCGACCACCGAGCCAGCGTATCATACCCCCCACTTTTGTCAATTGTTGACGGCATGATGACAACGCCGCTGCTCGTCAGTATGCTCTACAGGATGTCCACGGAATCCAATCCCTCGGTCCTCTCCTATCGCCGGATCATTGCCTTTTGGACTCCGCTTGCCGTCATGTGGTTGATTATGGCGGTGGAACAGCCGGCGGTCACTGCGGTGATCGCGCGTATGTCGGAACCTGCGGTGAACCTCGCAGCATTCGGCGTTGTCTTTGCCATCGCCTTGGTGGCCGAGAGTCCGATTATTCAAATGCTCTCGGCGGCAACCGCCTTGACCGGCAATCGCTGGGACTACGGGATGCTTCTCAAGCTCCTGCACATTCTCGCTATCTCACTCACCATCCTTCACCTCATCATCGGCCTGACTCCGGCGTACGACGTGATTGTGGGTGGACTTCTCGACGTGCCCGACAATGTCCTCGAGGCAAGTCGATGGCCGTTCGTCGTAATGGCTCCGTTCTCCGCGGCAGTTGGATATCGGCGCTTCTGGCAGGGCACGTTGATTCGCCACGGAAAGACCTGGATCGTGCCAATCTCTATCGTTATTCGCCTCATGCTTGTCGCAGGCATCCTCGCGATGGGCTTTTTCTGGTGGGACGTCTCAGGGGCGATGCTCGGGGCAATCGCAATCGCCGGGGGCGTGATCATCGCTGCTGTGGTTGCCGGTGTGCTCAACCGCATTGCCGTGCTCCCTCACTTGCCCGAACCGCGCGAGGACGAGGAACGCCTCGGCTGGCACGGGCTTCTGCAGTTCTACGTGCCGTTGTCGCTCACAACTGTCGTATTCCTGATGGCGCGACCGGTACTCACCTTCGGAATCGCCCGCTCGCAGTTGCCGGAGCTCTCGTTGGCGGTGTGGCCGGTTCTCAACGGCTTCTTGTTCCTCTTCAACAGCATTGCTCTTAGCTACCAGGAGACTGCGATCGCCTTGCTCAAGCAAAACCCGGAGAACCGCGACCGGCTGGGTCGATTCACACACATGCTTGCCGTAGGACTCTCCGGGTTGATGCTCGTCGCGGCGGTGACCCCACTCCGTGAACTCTGGTTCCGCGGAGTGAGCGGCCTGACACCCGATCTGCTCGAACTGGTCCCGCTGCCGCTCCTCGTCCTGACACTTGTCCCGGCGTTGGTTACGCTCAAGTCGTGGAGTCGATCGCGCTACGTGCATGGCGGGCGCACGAGGGTACTTGCCGAGGGTTCGGTAATCTACACCATCGCCCTCTTTGGGCTTGTCTTTGCGGGAGCCGCCTGGCTCTCCATCCCCGGCGCGATTACCGCCGCAGCGGCACTCACGCTGAGCCAGGGCGTAGAGAACGGCTATCTGCTCGCTCGGGGCCCCAACCGCGAGCGCCGGATCAGGCAGTAGCCGCGCGTTCGAGTCCCTCAAGAATGACATAAATGATTTTAATAGATGAAAATATCGACTACTATTCTCGGTACGCGACGACGTCGTAGAGAAGCCATCACGTTGCGGTTGACGTGATGGAGTTCCTTCGCGACTGGTTTATCAACCACATCAAGGGTCAGGACATGCACTACTTAACCGAGCACGACCCGTCGCGCGGAGCAGTTTCCGTAGCTCCTACCTCCGCCGCCGCCCGATAGCCGCCGCCTCGAGCCGCTCGAGCCAGGCCGCCAGATCACCGTAACGCGCGATGAGAA
>JBMCTC010000108.1:0-9632 GCA_048624115.1 Spirochaetota bacterium | reverse complement strand
CCTCCTAATAAAATGATTTGAGAAACTATACAAGCCTTGTGTAAAAATATGCAAGCCATTTCGCCCTGCAGAGGTGTGAATTACAACATTTTCGTGTGCGACTGACTCCATTTCTACAAAAATGTAGGTCACAACCGATATTCAGTCGGATCTCGAGGAGGTTGAGCGTGATGTGGCGGAGGATGGCAGAGTTCTCCACGGAGTTGTCCTCAATGCGTCCGTGATCCTTATTTACTGTCTTGCTGTAGTCGCATAGCTTCGCTGTTTCTCGATCGGTCAGCAGTAGGTGACGACGGATATTCTCACGCTATGCTCGAGTGGCGTTGCGTGGATCGGTGGACCGACGGTATTATGCCTCACCGTGGCGGGCGACGTGCCGCGTCGCGAAAGGAGAATGCATGATCAAGCTCGATCTGCACCAAGTCGTGTTTAGTCGGAAAGAGACGAACTTTGCCATCAACTTTTGGGATCGCGACGTAAAGCCGGGGCTGTGGCTGCGGCGAATCTATCAAGGGATCGAGGCGCTCTATCGTCTCGAGGTGATAGACAGCGGCGGGCCTGTGCCGTTCGAGGTCGACTGCGATCCGGCTCGGCTGCGGCTTGTCGCCGAGCGCGGGAGTGTCGAGGTGTGTATTGCGGGCAGCGACACGATTCGCGTGCGTGGCAATGGTGTGGGGCTTCGACTCGAGCGCGACCCTAACGGGTATGGTGGGCTTGTCGAGGCGCCCGATGGATGCTGGCGCTCGATCTTGGGCGGCACGAAGCTAATGTTTATCCGGCGGAGCGGTCGGCTCGAGGTCGAGGCTCCGTGGTATCCGCAGCCGATGTGGGGCACGATTCACCATCGTGCAAGTCGCGCGATCATCGACGTGCGCCCCGACGATTCCGGGGCGTTCGAGTTGATGATCGAGCAGTACTCGAGCGAGTTCGACCCGAGGGAGTATACGACGTCATTTGAAGAGGACGTGGCGGCATCGGCGGCAGACTACGCGAAGTGGCTCGACGCGGCGCCCGAGGCTCCCGAGGAGCTTCAAGCGGCGCGCGATCTTGCGGTCTACGTAAACTGGTCGAATGTTGTGCCGGCTGCCGGCTGCTTCCCATGGCCTACCATGCTCATGAGCAAGATCGGCATGACCAACTGCTGGAACTGGGACAACTACTTCAACGCCTGGGCAGGCACCTACTACGACCCGGAGTTTGCGTGGACGCAGTACATGCTGCACATCTACCATCAACATCCGCAGGGAGCCTTTGGCGACGGCATCAACGAGGGTAGCGTCGGCTTTGCCTACACCAAGCCGCCGGTGCACGGGTGGATTCTCAAGCGAATGCTCGAGGCGGACCGCGGCATTGGGATCGAGCATCTCAAAGAGGCGTACGAGCCGCTCTGCCGCTGGACCAACTGGTGGCTAACGTACAGAGACGATGACGACGACGGTGTGTATCAGTACAACCACGGCAATGATAGCGGCTGGGACAATGCGACGATATTTGACCTCGAGATGCCGGTTGAATCTCCAGACCTAAACGCGCTTCTCGTAAAACAGATGGATTGTCTGGCTGAGTTTGCGCAGATGTTGGGTAAGGCTGAGGAGGCGAAGGAGTGGAAGCAGAAGGCTGATGCGCTCCTTGAACGACTGGTCGAGCACTTCTGGGAGGGTGGCCGGTTTGTGGCCAAGCGCAGCGGAACTCACGAGCAGCCGGCCAGCGGCGACTGCCTGCTGCCGCACCTCGCGATTGTTGCCGGGTCACGCCTGCCCGCGGTGCAGCGCAACGCGACGATTGGCGCTCTCAAGGAAGAGGGTCGATTCCTTACCGCCCACGGGCTTGCAACCGAGTCGGTGGCGAGCGATCTGCATCTCGACGCCGGCTACTGGCGTGGCCCGATCTGGGCGCCCGAGATGATGTTTGCCATCGACGGAATCAAGGACGCGGGCGATGCGGAGTTTGCCCGCGACCTTGCCTGGCGCTTCTGTCGCATGTGCGCGAAGAGCGGCTTTGCCGAGAACTTCGAGGCCACCGAGGGAGCATCCCGCTGCGATCCGGCCTACACCTGGACGAGCAGCATCTTCCTTATCTTGCTGGAGAATTACATCGGGTGAGGGAGCGGCCCTACTTCGCCGGGGCGCTCGCCCTCGTATAGGTCGCTCCTGATGAAGGGATAGTGCGCGCTAAAGAACGGCGACGTCGTAGCGGTGGATGGCGCTATCGTCCGTCATGAGCTTCCAGTCGTTGGCGATGGCCTGGGCGATGAGCATCCGGTCAAACGGGTCTCGGTGATGACGAGGTAGCGACGCAAGCTGCATGGCATCGATGACCCGGTATGCGGCAGGCTCAAACCCGCTTGACTCAATCATCTCCGCCGGATCAAAACTAAGCTCCAGCTTTCCTATCGAGGCATTGATGATGATTTCGGTGACTGATATGGAACTGACCAGGACCCGGTTCGCCCTGGTCTGAATCGTGTGTCGCCTGTCTTCGGATAGCCGATCCGGCTCGGCGAGCGCCCAAAGAAAGATGTGAGTGTCGAGAAGGATGTTCACGCATCGTCCCCGTAGAATAGCTTTTCGACTTCAGGATCGGGCCCGACGATGTCATCCGGGATATGGAGCTTGCCGGCGAGCAGACCCAAGGTGCGAGGTTGCTCCGGCACATGCGGCACAATGTCCGCGATCGGCAGATTGTTCTTGGCGATAACCACCGTCTCGCCGTGATGCACGAGATTGATGAGTCGCGACAGCTGAGCCTTGGCTTCTGAGATGTTCACCTGCACCTTTTCCCTCCGCGGAAAGGAATGATGAGTCAAGAATGACCTAGTCTGGTCACATTGGTCAAGTCAGATCATGTAAGTCTGATATCCGCCGCCGCAGACAATAACGTCAAAGCTATGCTCATGGGCAATGGGGCTGGATGATCCCATACGAGGTACGCTCCTGTTCCTACATCAACAACTGAAGGAGGTTCGAGTAGTCGTTCTTCACTCCATGCTCGTCTAGAATCTGAGAGATCGCACCGCGGTGGTGTGTCTGGTGATTAAAGAGGTGCAGGAGGATCTTGCCAAATGGAAAGGTGTGCACGCGGTCTTTGCGCTTCAGGTCGATCGTTCCCTCGAGCACCTCGCTTGAGGTTGAGTCGACGAGGTCGATGAAGACCTGGTCGATCTGCCGGCGATGGGTCTTGAGCGGCTCGAGCGCGCTGTACAAGTTTTTTTCCGAACCCAGGATGCTCGTACTCGAGCGCCTTTGACTCGAGAGCCGGCAGGTCGAGGTTGCTGCCTCGATACGCGCTCAGCCAGCCGAGATCCGAGACCAGAATATGGTTGAGGATACCGAGGATGTTCGCGAAGTAGGAGTGGGCGTCCGCCGTCAGAAGCTCGTCATCCTGCTTTTGGAGAATGGCGTAAAGCTCCTCGTTTACCACCTTGTTGTAGCGCGCCATGAGCTCGAGCGTTTCTTTCATGGAAGCATTGTGAGCCGCTTCTCGAAATCCGGCAACGACGATCGGTCGGGGGTCTCAGGCCCGAGGGGGTAGCGGAGGACGTCGAGCGGCGGGCCGGGCGGCGCGGAGCAAGCCCGAAGAGCCCGCCGCGGTGGGCGGCGGCGTAGCCGGCGGCCACGACGGCCGAAGCGAGGGGGAGCGGCGAGGTTGATAATGGGCCCGCTCGGAGGATGCACCGTGCGACGGGGCAGGCGTTCCCCCCTCCTGCTTGCTTCGGATGAGCAGGCTACCTACCTTTGGCGAGGATAACCATATGGTAAACGGATTTTTCTACGGCATCATTCTTATCGTTACGCTCAGTTTTTTGTTCGAGCGCCGGCTCGAGTATTTGAACGGTCGGCGGCGGGGGCACGATCTGCCGAGCGAGGTTGCGGATGTCTACGACTCCGAGCGCTACGAGAAACAACAGGCATATAAAGGAGAGAAGGAGCGGCTGGACGTTGTCGGGTCGAGCGTTCAGTTTGCGGCGATCATCGTGATGCTCCTAACCGGGGCGTTTGGCTGGATCAATGAAGTTGCGGGGGCGATCACAACCGGGCCGATCTGGCGAGCCGTGGCTTTCTTTGCAATGCTCGGTCTTGCCGCCGATGTGCTTGGCACGCCGTTTTCGATCTACAACACGTTTGTAATCGAAGAGCGCTATGGCTTTAACAAGACAACTCCAGCGACGTTTGTGCTGGACAAACTCAAGGGGTGGTTGCTGAGTCTCGTGATTGGCGGGGGCCTGCTCGCGCTGATTCTTTGGATCTACTTCCTGACCGCCGGATACTTCTGGCTTTTGGCATGGGCGGCGATCACGGCGTTCTCGCTCTTTGTTTCGATGTTCTATTCGCAGCTTGTTGTCCCGCTCTTCAACAAGCAGCGACCGCTCGAGGCCGGCGAGCTTCGGGATAAGCTCGAGGCGTTTAGTGAGCAGGAGGGGTTTGCGCTCAAGGATATCTACGTAATTGACGGGTCAAAGCGCTCGACCAAGGCCAATGCGTACTTCAGCGGACTCGGACCCAAGAAGCGGATCGTGCTCTACGATACGTTGATCGAGGAGCTCGAGGACGAACAGATCGTGGCGGTGCTCGCCCATGAGATTGGCCACTACAAGAAGCGCCACGTCGTCTCGCAAATCATCCTGTCTACCCTTCAGACCGGCGTGTTTCTGTTCGTTTTGTCACTGTTTCTTGACAACCCCGCGCTCTCGCAGGCGCTCGGGGCTAACGAAGCGGTGGTGCACATCAACTTGATTGGATTCGCGCTGCTCTTCACGCCTATTTCACTGCTTACGGGTTTGGGCCGAAACTGGATCTCGCGCCGCCACGAGTACGAGGCCGACCGCTTTGCGGCCGAGCGGCTCGGGGCAGTGCCGCTTGTGAACGGTCTCAAACGCCTCTCGAAGAACAACCTCAGCAACCTGACGCCTCATCCACTCTACGTGAAAGTCCACTACTCACACCCAACCCTGCTCCAGCGGATTCGAGCGATGCAAGCGGTGGGGTGATATCCGGTACTCGTAGCGGCGCCTTAATCCATGCTCGCATGAGTGATTTTGCATCGAAAGTTAATAATATCCTAACATTCTTACTTCATGTTCACCTTACGAAGCTTGAAGATTCCAACGGGTAAATTTCAGCTTATATTTTTTACTTTCGGGGTGAAAATGAGCCACGATTGGCTTGACCGACTACGGCAATCGGAAGACGAACTCTCACGTAGCGAGCGGGTGATCATTGACTACGTCAACCGACGGCCTGAGCGTGCAGCATTTCTCAATCAGCAGGAGCTTGCGGGCGAGGCTGGAGTAAGCAAGCCGGTTGTGATCAGTTGCTTTCGAAAGCTCGGTTACGAGAGTTTTCGTGAGTTTCAAAACGGACTCGAGCAGTTCTTTGCCACGCAAATCGACTCACTAAGCGCATCCCGGCAGGTCACCGAGCGCGTTCACTCGCTGACCGAGCTCGTCGCAGAGGCATCGGCGGTGGATACCCGCACATTGCAGCGCCTTGCCACCTCGCTTGACACGTCACTTCTCGAAGAGCTCGCCGGTCGCATGCACGGCGCTCGCACCGTCGCGGTAGTGGGGCAGTCGACGGGCCATCTCGCGGCGCACTACCTCTCGCAACGACTCTCGCGGTACGGGGTTGCCACCACGCTCTTCTCACAGGACGAGCGGCATCTGCCCGAAGCGCTGCATCCACTCACCTCTGAAGACATTCTGATCGCATTTCACTACAGCGATGACGACACGTGGCTCTATCGCCTGGCGCAGACGAGGGCCGCCCGCGGAAGTTGGACGGCCGTTATCTCGGCGACCATCCACCCAGACTACGTAGACGGCGCGGATCTCTTTGTTCACGTGCCTCGAGGCGAGATCGGGTTCAAGAACAGCATGGCTGTTCCGTTGCACTTTGCGAATCTGATCCTGCTCTCCTACGAGCTCATCTACCGAGACGAGGTTAATGAGCATCTCACCAAACTGGAATCAACCCGTCGCGTACTGCAGGACGAGTCGGGGAAGAATCAAAACGGCAAGGAGTAACCAATGCCAAAGAAAATGCTATTCACGATTGCGGCGATCATGATCACCGCTACTCTCTTCGCGGGAGGTCAAGGCGAACAGGCGATGGACGAGTCGGTGACGATTCAGATTGCCTATCCGGTTGCAGTTGACGCGCCGGTAACCGAGATCCTCGACGGCTATGCGAGGGAGTTTATGGAGGCCAACCCAAACGTGACGGTAGAGACCGTCTACGCGGGAGGCTACGGTGATGTAAAGACCACCGTCCAAACGACCATCGACGGCGGCGGCGAAGCACCGGCGCTTGCCGTAATGCTTGCCACCGATCTGTTTGATCTGGCAAACTCGCAGTACATCGAGCCGATGACTCCGCTCATCGAGTCAATGGAGGGCGGCCAGGCCTACCTTGACGACTTCCTCCCGGCGTTCCTCGAGAACTCCTACTACCTCGATGACCTGTGGAGCCTACCGTTCCAGCGAAGCGCGGTTGTGATGTACTACAACGAAGATCTTCTCGCGGACTCAGGTCTTGGCGTGCCGACGGATTGGGAAACGCTTGCAGCGAGTGCTGCCGCCCTCACCGAGAGAGATGGAGATGAAGTGAGTCGATGGGGGATCGAGTGGCCCTCCGACTGGCCCTACTGGCTCTTCCAGCCGCTTGCCATTGGCGCCGGTCAGAACATCGTTGGCGAGTCGGACACCGAGGTCTACTTCGACGAACCTGAAGTCGTGCAGGCAATCGAGTACTACATCAGCCTGTCCCAGGAGTACGAGGCTACCCCGGCGGGAGTGCAGGCCTCATGGGGCAACGTCGTGCCGAACCTTGTCTCGGGCAACACCGCGATGATCATCCATAGCTCGGGAAGCCTCTCGAACGTCTTGTCACAGGCTGATTTCACGGTTGGCGTGGCGGCAATCCCCGGTCCAAACGGCGGCGGATACAGCGTCCCCGGCGGCGGTAACCTCTACATGACCACCGGATTGACCGACGCTCAGAAGCAGGCAGCGTTCGACTTTGCGGTCTTCCTGACCGAGCCCGCTCGCGCGGCAGACTTCTCCATTCAGACCGGTTATATCGCTACTCGCGAGAGCGCGTTTGCAGAGGAGAACATGCAGGCCTACATCAGCGAGAACCCGCAGGCGGGACAGACTCGCGATGTGCTCGCCACAGCCGGCAAAGAGCTCGCGGTGCAAAACCTCGGAGAGGTTCGAAACATCTTCCACAACTATCTGCAGGCAGCCATTAACGGAGAGATGAGTGCAGATGAGGCGATGGAGATGGCGCAAGAAGAGGCGGACGCCGCTCTCGAAGACTTCCGCTAAGCCGGAACGCTCTGCGGGTAACGGCAGGGCCGGGCGGCCCTGCCTTCATTTGGAGGCATCATGAAAAAGGCGAATCCGCTGCTCCCGTACCTGCTGATCTTGCCGACACTCATCTTTGTGCTCGTCTTCACGGTCTATCCGACAATTGCGAGCATCGCCGGAAGCCTCTTCCAACACCGGCTCAATATCCCGCGGTTTCGAGACCCTGTATTCTACGGGCTTGGCAACTACGTCGATCTCTTCTCGAGTGAAGAGTTTCGCCAGATTCTCTCGAACACGATTCGCTACGTGGTGACGTTGGTGCCTCTCTGGATCGTAGCAGCGCTCTTTCTCGCCCTCTGGCTTCAGAAGGAGCGGTTTGCAAAGCTACGTGCCGCAATGTTTCATCCGACCATGCTGCCCATGGTCTCTGCGGCCACGATCTGGCTCTTCTTTCTCGCGCCCGATTACGGATTGTTCAACCAGTTCCTAAGAATCTTTGGCTATCCAGGCCCGGAGAACTGGGTGAGTAACCCGGACCTTTCACTCTGGTCATTGGTAATCGTCGCATTTTGGAAAGACGCCGGATTCTACATGATCTTCTATCTGGCAGGAGTGCAGAACCTCCCTCGCGATGTGTATGAGGCGCTCCGTATTGAGGGCGCCGGGCCGATGGTGACCTTCTTCCGCTTCACGCTTCCGCTCTTGCGCCGCACCACGCTCTTTGTGACAACGGTGGCGGTCATCGGAGCGTTCCGGATCGTAGACCATGTTTTTGTTATGACACAGGGCGGACCGAGCAATCAAAGCTCGCTTCTGCTCTACCATCTGTGGCAAGTTCGTTTTGACAGTCTCAATGTCGGTCGGGCGTCGGCAATCACGGTAATCCTGGTCGCGCTCCTGCTCGTCTTCACGGTGAGCAACTTTCTCATCAGCGAGCGGAGGTCGAACGATGCGTAAGGCATGGACGGTCATTGGCATTGTCTTTGGGGTCGCACTCGCGCTCCTCTGGTCAATGCCGCTTATCTGGGCCCTGGTTGCGAGTCTTCGACCTATCGGCGAGCCGTTCGCACGCGGGCGGATCTGGTTTGGCTCAGGGTTGAGCCTGGCGAACTACGTGCGCGCTTTCAGCCTTGCGCCGTTCGCAACCTACTTCAGGAATACCGTGATTCTGGTCACGACGGTACTCTCGGTACAATTGGTCACGAGCAGTCTGGCGGGCTTCGCATTCGCCGTGTTCAGGTTTCGCGGCCGGCAGGTGCTGTTTACCATCATCTTGACTCAGATGATGATCCCCACTGTGGCGTTGTTGGTGCCGAACTTTCAGACGATCCGCTTCCTGGGTCTCTACGACACGATTCTCGCGATGGCTATGCCGTTTTGGGGTAGCGCGTTTGGAACGTTTCTGCTGCGCCAGTCGTTTCTCTCCATTCCGCACGACTATCACGACGCGGCGGTGGTAGACGGCTGTAACTGGACGCGGACGCTCTGGCATGTCTATTTGCCGATGGCGGTTCCAAGCATCATCGCCTTCTCGATCTCGAGCATCAACTGGCACTGGAACAATCTCCTGTGGCCACTGATCATTACGCAGAGCGAGTCTACCCGGCCGCTTACCGCTGGGCTCGCGCGCTTCACGCAATTGGGGGAGATTGGCGCACAGTGGGGGCTGATGTCGGCGGCTACGCTTATCGTGGCTCTCCCGCTTCTCATTCTCTTTATCATCTTCCAAAAGCGATTTATCAAGGGCTACATGAGCTCGGGGTTGAAATGAGCGATACGCCATCCAACGACACCAAAGGGAATCGCGAGAGTTTCACGTGGCGCTGGCGCGACCCGTCGCACCTCGAGGCGCACCGGGCGGAGTTCTACCTGCGGCCTGAAGAGGTGCTCGAAGAGCTTCGGCCGATTGTGGCGCGGATGCGACCCGCATTGCCTGACGGCTCCGATGCGCCGTTTCACGCCGACTTCGAGTTGGCGGAGGTCGTGGGAGAGAGCGGTTTGAAAGAGGTGAACCCCGATGGGTCCGACTCGTTCTGGGCCTACCGTCTTGGCCGTTCGATCCCCTCTCACCTCTGCCTGGGCACGCGCGAGCCCACCAAGAGCGTATGCCTCTGGGGCACCTGGGAAGAGGATGCGTTTGTCATCCACACGCTTTATCCCGGAAGGCGCGCGCCGCGCGAGATTCACGATCCAGAGATCGCGCTCAACGATCTCTCACACGCAATCGAATTCTGGAGACTCCATGCAATCATCACAAAAGAAGGATCATACTCACTCACCCCGAATCGAGTTTGACGTTCTGGACTTCGAGTGGCTCAAAGAAGAG
>JBMCTC010000107.1:0-9664 GCA_048624115.1 Spirochaetota bacterium | reverse complement strand
TTGCGCACAAAACGACCATTGCCGAAGCTCTTTCCCCGCCTCTCATAGAACTCCGTGAGCACAGAGAGAACGGCCTTGCGAGCAGGGCCGGTGAGCGTGAAGCTCGCGTTTTCGATAAAGATGTCGAAGATTTCGAGGAGCTCTTCCGGCTCGTAGTGATCAAAATAGAAGAAGCGGTTGAACCGGCTCTTCAATCCAGGATTCGAGTTTACGAACTCTTTCATTTCATCCGGATAACCGGCCACAATCACCGCCAACTCTTCGCGATGATCTTCCATTCGTTTGAGAAGCGTGTCGATCGCTTCCTGCCCGAAATCTTTGTCGCCTTTGTTCATCGCGAGGGCATACGCCTCGTCAATGAATAGGACCCCACCCATCGCGTCCTGCACGACCTCATCGATTTTGATCGCGGTTTGGCCGACATACCCAGCCACAAGGCCGGCGCGATCTGTTTCGACGAGGTGCCCCTCTTCCAACAAACCTAACGCACGATACACCTTACCGAGCAGCCTGGCTATAGTGGTCTTGCCGGTACCCGGTGGTCCATAGAAGACCGCATGCAGCGACACGGGGGTGGTGGGCAAGTTGAGTTTCTTTCGCTCCTGCTGGACGATTATGAGGTTGATGAAGGTCCTGATTTGCTCCTTGACTCGATCCATCCCGATCAGGCGATCGATCCGCGTCAAGAGGTCTTCGAGTGACTCTTCTGGCTCTGACTCTCGCTCTTTGGCACGCTTCGCCGCTTTTTTTTCGCGACTCTTCCGTTCTTCGCTGATCTCCTCGGTTTCGCCGTATATGACGCTCCGAATCCGCTTGATTCGCGATTCTTCGTCGGGAGAGATGGTGCCGTCGGCCTTGACGGCAACTTGTGCAAAGCTGTTAAAGGTAGAGGCAACCCGATCGAAGTGGGTTGTGTCCTCGTTCTCGTCGTATGCCTTGAGGTAGGTGAGGGTCTTGAGGCTACCGGTCGCCTTTGATCGACCAACTTTCTGTATCTCGTTGTTTAGCGTGTGCCAGTTGGCGAGAATCACCTTGCGATGGTGAAGCGGAAGCGAGTCGTAGCGAAAAAGATCTTCTATAATGCTCCGGTTCGTCATGACTCGCTGGCGAAGCGGCATGAATACCATCGAGATAAACAGGCGCGTTTCTTCGGAGAGCTCCGACGCATCGCTTATCGCGAGGAACGCGATGACAAAGAGATCGTCCACGACTTGTCGCAGGAACGAGGGTTCCCCGTTGAACTGCTTAAACTCGTTTACCGAGAGAAAGATCTTTCGGGCCTCGTTATGAAGAAAGTTCAGGTTCGCGATTCGGGATTGATCGGCCTCATGATCTGCGCCCGCTTCCTCGAGAGGTGCTTCGATCTTCTGGGCAAGGTGGTTGAGAAACGAGTTGACCTGATTGCTCTTGGTCACGGCAGTCAGTTGGACCTCTCCGTCGAGCAGATGGATAGAGATCTTCGTAGACGAGTACCCGCGTTTCGTCTCTACCCGAACGACGCTCTCGTAATCCAGGACCTCGGGTGGTGCTGCTGTCTTTCCAGAGAGCAAGAATAGCATTCGCCGGTCGGTGATACAGAAGATTCCTGGCGCGCCGGACCCGGTGCCCGTGATGCCCAACCCCTGGTAGAAGCCTTCCAAGACGTTGTCGATGCGCTCGCCGGCATCGAGGTTTTTGCCAAGCGTTCCGATGATGTTTTTCTTGAAGGAGACGTGAGTCCAGTTCGCGATGGATCGAAGTTCGGACTCGATGTCCCGTGTAGAGGGCATAGGCCAAGTGAAACACGGAAACACGTTTTTTTCCAGAGAGTCCATTAGTAGTTTTTCGATTCATGGAATCCCGAATAGGCGAACTCGCAGCGCTTGCCACAGCGGTGTGTTGGACCATCACCGCTCTCTCCTTCGAAGCTGCCGGCAAGCGCGTGGGCTCGCTCACGGTGAACATCACCCGATTGTTCATCGCAGCAGCAATATTCTCGCTCTATGGCTGGATTGCGCGCGGTCTCGCGCTACCAATCGACGCCGGGCGGGAAGCGTGGCTGTGGTTGAGTCTTTCGGGCTTCGTGGGCTTCGTCATTGGGGATCTCTTTCTCTTCCAGGCCTTTGTGGACGTGGGAGCCCGAATCAGTATGCTCATCTACGCATCCGTGCCACCGCTGACGGCCCTTATGGCGCGATTCGTGCTCAACGAAGAGCTTCCGAGGCGGGGAGTTGTCGGAATGGCGCTTACCGTGGCGGGTATTGCTTTTGTCGTCCTCAAACACGCCGGGCCGACGGAACCCGGGGCCCAAAACATTGCAAGAGAAGATGCTCTCGACGAAATCCCCGTAGCCCCATTTGCCGACCCAGAAGCGCAGGCCCATGAACTCGCGCTGCGCGGTCGACAAAGACGCATCCGTGGTGTCTTGCTGGCGTTCGGTGGCGCACTCGGTCAGGCCGGGGGACTGGTTCTCGGCCGATACGGCGCGGGAACTGAACTCGATCCGTTCGCGGCGACACAAATCCGGGTTTTCGCGGGCATCGTTGGTTTCTCTCTGCTCTTCTTCGCCCTCAAACGTTGGCGTGAGGCGGGTGCGGCGCTCCACAACCGGGGCGCCATGCTTCGAATCTCAGCCGGGGCGCTCTTCGGCCCGTTTCTCGGCGTCTCGCTCGGCCTCTTCGCGGCGCAGAACACCTCGACCGGGGTCGCAAGCACCATCATGGCGCTCGTCCCGGTGCTCATCATCGTGCCGTCAATGATACTCTTCAAGGAGCGGGTAACCCCTCGAGAAGTGATCGGGTCGCTTATTGCTGTTGGCGGCGTGGCGATTCTCTTTCTATAGGTCGCCCGAATCTTTTCACCCGACCGGGGACGGGAAATCCAACGGAGCGACACCCCATATTGCGCCGGCGCATTTCGTCACGACGCAGCGGGGTCTTGCCGGTCGTCCTCGGCCTACTTCACGAAATGACGCTCGACCATACGGGAAAGGAGCAATGCGGCTCGCCTTCCTATCGCAAGTTGATAGGCTTGGCGATTCCTTGCCGTGATGCAAACTGCGAGCGCCTCGACTTCGACCTGAACTATCTCTTCCCAAGACAGCCACGTGGTGGGCATCGTCGGGGCGCCTGCGATCCCGATTCCGTGCCGTGTAATAATGACTATCCATCGACAGGCATCGTAGACGAGATGCACCGAGAATCCGAGGAAGAGCAGGGTGACTACGATGCTCACTGGGTTGACGCCCGAGACCTGCAGGATTCCTGTTGCCGGGATCACAAGGGCAAAGGCGAGCAAGATGCGGCCGTTTCGTTGCTGTTGGGGGCGGTGAATACGAAGGCTCACGGGCTACGAAAACGCTGCTTCGAGCGAGAGTTCGATCATCTCACGGAACGAGCGCTCCCGTTGATCCGAGGAAAGCGAATCACCGTTTACGAGGCTATCACTCACCGTGCAGATGGCAAGCGCCTGTACGCCTGCCCGAGCGGCGAGCGTGTAGAGTCCGCTCGCTTCCATCTCGACGGCCAGGACACCGAAGGAGGCCCATGTGCGCCAGCGTTCGGGATCGTCCTGATAGAACGTGTCTGTAGAGAGGATTCCTCCGGCATGGAACGAAAGGTCGTGAGCGGCAGCTGTGGTGCAGGCACGCATGAACAGTTCGTAATCGGCGGCCGGCGCAAAGTCCGCACCGTGGAAGCGCTCCCGGTTGTGCGCGGCGTCTGTAGATGCTGTCATCGCGATTACGATGTCTCGAACCTTGACCGAGGCCTGATAGGAGCCACACGATCCAATGCGAATCAACGTTTTGCAGTCGTATTCGTTAATGAGTTCGTTTACGTAGATTGAGAGTGACGGGATGCCCATACCCGTTCCCTGGACGCTGACTCGATGGCCATTCCAGGTTCCGGTGTAGCCGTACATTCCCCGAACTCCGTTGTAGAGCGTCGCATCCTTCAGGAATGTCGCAGCGGTAAACTTGGCCCGAAGCGGATCGCCGGGCAGGAGAACTGTCGGGGCAATATCCCCCTTCTTCGCGCCAATATGCACACTCATACCCTCTATCATACTGCGATGCTTCACGAACAGCGAGCCCTCCGGTAGTATGCGGGGCATGACGAAGGTGACCGTCGCGGTGCTCTACGGGGGCCGCTCTGCTGAACACGAAATCAGCTTGCTCTCTGCTCAGAATGTCGTCGCAAGCCTCGATACCGAGAAGTACGAGCCGCTTCTCATTGGCATTGACCGCAGCGGTCGATGGTTCCTGAGCGGCACCTCGGTAGACGTTCTCGACGGCGGTGACGTATCTAAAATCAGACTACGAGATGATAGCTCCCCGGTCGGCCTGATCCCCGCCGGTCCGGCCAGTGATCTGCGCGCGGAGAATCATGATCGGCTACCTCGCGTCGACGTGATATTTCCAGTGCTCCACGGTCCCTACGGCGAGGATGGCACCATCCAGGGGCTTGCAAAACTCGCCGACATCCCATGCGTCGGCGCTGGACTGCTCGGGTCGGCAGTCGGAATGGACAAGGACGTGATGAAGCGGCTGCTTCGAGACGCGGGGATCCCGATCGCGCCATTCCACAGCGTGCGCGCCCACGAACGCGAGCGTCTGAGCTTTGCGGCGTTGCGGGACGAGCTTGGCCTTCCGCTCTTTGTGAAGCCCGCAAACCTCGGCTCGTCGGTAGGCATCTCCCGAGTAGGGAGCGAGCGGGAGTATCGGCACGCGCTCGATGAAGCGTTTGCGTACGACCGAAAGGTCATTGTCGAACAGGCGGTGGAGGGGCGCGAGATCGAATGCTCTGTCCTCGGCAACGACGAACCGATTGCTTCAACTGCCGGCGAGATTGTCATGGAGTCGGGATTCTACAGCTATGACGCGAAGTATGTCGATGAAAACGGCGCGAAGCTGATTATTCCAGCCGATCTGAGCAGTTCAGAGCTCACCTTGGTTCAAGAGACCGCCATCAAGACGTTTGTGTCGCTCGAGTGCGCCGGCATGGCCCGCGTCGATGGCTTTCTGACCGCTTCCGGCGAGTTCGTCGTGAATGAGATCAACACGATTCCAGGCTTCACTCGTATCAGCATGTACCCAAAACTCTTCGAAGCCTCGGGCATCACGCAGCGTGAGCTCATCGATAGGCTTATCTCGATGGCTATCGAGCGACATAATCAGGAGCGCGGTCTTCGCCTGACCCCGCGATAAGCGCCGGGTCCTACTGACCGCTAATCGTGTCTACCTTTCGCAAAAGGTGTCGAAGCTTCTCCACTGCCTTTGGATCGAGTGGGGGCTTTTGAACGCTCTCAATGTTTGCGGCAAGGTGCTCCTTGTTTCCAGTTCCGCTCAAGGTGACGTGGACCGCCGCATGATGCCTGACAAAACGATACGCTGCGTCCACCAAGTCGGAGGCGCCGGACTCTTGCACAAACCAATCGAGAGGTTGATCGACCGCGCCCCCAGCCTCACGGATCTCGCTTTCCGGCAGCAAGCCGTCTGACATTAGCTCGCTCACCACTTCGCGCAAACGCGTTGGCCGACTCAGCGCCAATCGGACCGCAAACATCACCAACACGCCGATATTCTTCGCCAAAGCCGCTTCGAGTACTCGTTTCTCTGCACTCTGATTGAGCAGATTGTAGCCTACCATGATCACGTCCCACAAATCATCGGCGACTGCCAGAGAAAGCGTCTTGTGCCCTGGGTCGGGATGAAACGCCTCGGTTATGCCGAGGAAGCGAACCTTCCCTTTGTCGCGCTGTGTGGCCAACTCGGGATAGAGCTACTCTACCAACCATGGGTAGCGGTCGGCTGGTACTGCGTGAAAATGGCATATGTCGATGTAGTCGGTACCGAGTTCCTGCAACCGTCGATCTACCGCGGCACCCACGGCGTTCGCCGTGAGATCTTCCCAATGCGAGATCTTCGTCGAAATGACAAGCTCGCGGCGACGGTGCCTCCCCGTCTCGAGGGCGCGGCGAACCACATGTTCGGTCTCGTAAGCCTCCGCCGTATCGATGAAGTTCGCTCCGTTATCGATTGCCTCATCGATAAGTCGCGCCGCAGCACGCTCGTCTCCTCCAGTACGAAGACCCACCCGACTCGGGCCGCCGGTTCCAAGGCCAATTGCACTGACCGTGAGGTTGGTCTTGCCCAATATGTTGTAATCCACGTCTCGAATCCTCCCGGGGTGTCACAGAGCTTGGGGATTCCCACCCATGCGCTATAGATCGACGAGGAGTGCCTGCCGGAGCCAGAGCACCGAGCGCTCGCAGTCGACTCGTCGAATCGCATCGCCTCGCAGCGGCACACCCACAAACGGCGTCGTAGCATCTGCAATACCCTCGGCCGCATTGCCCTCGCTGACAATAGACTGGATCACGCCTCGCTTCACGACAACCTCTGCAATCTGTTTGCCGTGCGTGTAACGTCTCGAAAACGAGGGGGTGTGGCCAAAGACCCATTCCCAGGAGGAAAGCTCGGCGACGCGGGCTTCTATCTCCGACCGCGCCGGCCACCACGACGGAGCTTCCCGAGCGGCGGGGGTCCCTGACACGAGCCCGGGGCGATCCGGCTCGTACTCACGGTGAAACTCGCGGATGAATGCGGCAATGAGCTCGGATCGATCGAGTCCCGGTACCGACTCCTCGAGATTGATCACCTGCGATCGCACGCTCGCGATAGCCTTGGTTTCGATTCCGAGCTCGGGTGGCGCGAGATATCGGGTCAACGCCTCGATGTCGGCATTGAGTAGGAGCGTCCCATGATGAAGACTGTTGCCCTTGCTATGGCGAAACGCATTTCCGCTGAACTTTCGTGATCCAACGCACAAGTCGTTCCGTTCATTCTTGACGGCAGGAATACCAAGCTCACGCAGGGCCCGCAGCACGACGGAGAATTGGCGCTCCTGGTCGTACTGAGCGTCGGAAAGCAAAAAGCAAAAGTTGATATTGCCCGGGTCGTGGTACACGGTCCCACCGCCGCTGATTCTTCGGACCAACTTCACGTCGTGGCGACTCATCTCTCGGAGATTGCACTCTAACCAAGGATTCTGATGCCGCCCGAGTACGACACACGGTTCGTTTGACCAGAGAATGAGCGTGGGGCCAATGTGAGCGGCTCTATCGAGCAAACAGCTCTCGACTGCCAGGTTGGTGTAGGGGTCGAGGTGTTCGCTGTGTACTACCGGCATTTACTGCATTCTACTCGGGATCGATGCGAAGTTCTGCCCACACACCGTAGTGATCGGAGGGATGTACGCCAAAGGTCGGGCGTGAGAAGATGATCGATGCACGCCGCGCGTAGATTCCCCTCCCGCGAATAAAGATATAGTCGTATCGAAGACGCTCGCTTCGATCCACGGAGAGATCGTAAGCTGTAATGTTGGTATTTGTCTGTGCGTCGTAGGTGTATCCGGGTCCTCGCCCTACGCTTGCCCAAACGTCGACAAAACCGGCATCGCGCAACATTTTGATCTCTGCGGAGGTGGGAAGCGCGTAAAAGCTGCCCATGAGCACCACCGGCTGCGAGCCGGCGAGTTCGTTGATAAACGTCAACGTCTCGCGCGCCTCGTCCCGACGACGCTCGCTGCCCTCAACAGCCTCGGCTACGAGCTGCTTGAGCTCATCACCGGAGATGTCGCCGCGGGTGTAGGAGTCTATGAGTCGTCGGAGGCGCTCCGGTTCTGCCGAAAGTGATGGTGTCCAACGTGTGCTAAAGACATAGACGGGACGGTCGGCTACCGTGACCTGCGCCGCGGTAATCTGGCTCCCCTGGCCAAACTGGAACGCAGCGACGTTGCCCGCTCCCGGCCCACTGAGTTGCTGTGTCTCGACGAACTGGAGCGATCGCTCGCGATTCGCAAGGATAATGCTTCCCTCGCGGAGGTTTGCCGGGAGTCCGACCGGGCCGATGCGAACGCCGGCTTGCCGAACATCGAATATGGCGTCGTATCCGAGGTCCGAAGCGATTCGCTCCGAGAAAGTCGGCAGCGGGTTTGCCTCTTGTAAGGCAATCACGTCAGGAGCGAGGGATGAGAATCCATCGACCAGTAGATCATACCGATACTCTCGGGTGGCTGCGTCTTCGTATGTACCGGAGCTAAAAAAGCCACGGTAGGTAAGACCCGACCACACGTTAAAGGTCGAAATGGTAATAGTCTCCGCAATCGCTCCCGAAGCCGCCACGAGGAGGAGCAGGAAGAGCGCAATTCGCTTCATACCTCCATTTTAGGGTCGAGAACTACCTTTCACAAGCGCTTTTCGTGGGAAGCTGCCGGCCGGGGCAAAAACGGGTATCTTGGGCTCGATGCAGGATGCACCGCAGCTGCTCGCGATACTCGGAAACGCGGGTGTTGAGTACAAGAATACGCGCCACAACGTCGGCTGGATGCTTGTCGAGCAGCCCCCCTTTGACGCCGCCTGCACCTGGCAAAAGAAGTTCAAAGCCGAGTGGGCGACCTGCTCGATCGGCGGGAGCAGAGTAACGGTGCTGTTGCCCCAAACAATGGTGAATCGTAGTGGAGAGAGCGTCCAAGCGGCGGCGCACTTTTTTAAACTCGAGGCCGACCAGATTGCCGTTGCCCATGATGACGTTGAATTGGCGTTTGGCGAGATTGGGATCCGCCTGGGGGGCGGACTTGCAGGGCACAACGGGTTGCGGTCGGTGGCAAACTCACTCGGCACGAACGCGTACTGGCGCATCCGGATCGGCGTCGGACGACCCGCGCACGGAGCGCTGCGGAATCATGTGCTCGGACGGTTTACCAAGGAAGAAGAGTCGGAACTCCCAGATATCCTGAGGCGAGTCGTGACGCTTCTCGAGCGCGGCTATCGCGAGGGGTTTGGCAAACTGCCGCCAAAAGTCGACTACCGAAGCATTGTGTAACGAGTTTTAGTCGATTAGTATCGGAGGCAAGATGACACAGCAGATCGAGGCAGGCAGTACCGTAATTCGCCGCTGCGAAGTCGGCGTGGCGCGCAATCAGGCCATTGGTCAGATCGCGCAGGGCTACTACTTTGTGACATCCGACACGGTTATCAACGACCTCGCCGAAGACCTCAACCACCGGGAAGAGATCGATGCGGTCGGGGTCGTGGACGCGTCAGGCAAAGTCATCGGGGTGATTGTTCGCGCAGAGCTTTTCTCGCTTCTCGGCCGACCGTACGGGCGTGACGTATTGAGTCGGCTGCCGGTGACCGAGGTAATGAAGGAATCGCCGACGATCCGCTTCGATGCAAATGTCTTTTCGGTCTCCGAGGACCTTGACGAGTACTTGAAGTCATCCGACGTCTCCTACTTCGCTCTCATCGACGAAAACCAAGAGTTTCGCGGATCGTTCTCTACGCACGCCTTGCTTCTCTATCTCTCTGAGATTACACAACGAGACATCGGCCTGGCACGAAAGCTTCAGTCAAAGCTGGTCCACGAGCGCGATCTCGTGGTGGGAAAGAATTTCGAGTTCTCAAGCTACTCGGCTTCTGCAAAGGGCGTCGGCGGTGATTTCTACAGCATTCTTCAGGTAGACAGCAGCCGTTGGCTCATGTCGGTCTGCGACGTTTCGGGAAAGGGTGTTTCGGCCTCCATCCTGACTTCCGTGATTTGGGGCATGATGAGTATCTACGACTTTCGGCAGGGGATGAAATCGTTTATCACCAAGCTCAACAACTACATTGCTGCCACATTCGA
>JBMCTC010000106.1:0-9690 GCA_048624115.1 Spirochaetota bacterium | reverse complement strand
GGCGCAGAGCGAGGCGAACGGTAAGCCTCTCGACGGATCGCTTCCCGGTCTGCGAAGGTAGAGCTGCGCAACCTCCGCGCTTGCCGCGTGCCCTTCGTTGGTGATGGTCACCGCGACGGTGACCGATTTGCCCGCCTCGAGGTCGCCTGCAGCAAGCGAGTCCGGCGCGTCGATACCCGAGTAGGAGAATTTCGTGTAGGAGAGCCCGTAACCAAAGGGATAGAGCGGCTTCTCACTCATAAAGCGATACGTGCGCCCGGCCATTCGATAGTCCTCGAAGGGCGGCAGCTGCTCAACGCTCGCAGGAAAGGTTACCGGCAGCTTCCCCGAAGGCGAGACGTCGCCGAAAATGAGCCGCGCAAGCGCAGCGCCGCCTTGCTCGCCGGGATACCACATGTAGATAATCGCATCTGCAAGCTCATGGATCTCGGGGATTGCAACGGGGCTCCCGCCTGCGAGAACGACGACCAACGGGTGGCCGGTCGCCTTGAGCTTCTTGAGGCGATCGACCTGATGCTCGGGAAGCCCGATCTGCACTCGGTCGCCCTTCTCGCCCGAGAGGATGGCCTCGCCCTCCTCGCCTTCGAGCATCGGGACGAGCCCGGCGACGGCGATGATCGCATCAAAGTTGTCGAACTTGCCGGGAATGGCCCAGTCGATCGGGTTGTTGTTCGGCCGATCAGGGACCATCCCGAGGCGATACTCGAGCGTAAAGTGTTCCGGCGTGGCTGCGGCGAGCCCCTCGAGAATGGTCACGACCGAGTCGGTGATACCGTAGTAGTTGCCGAGCATGACGTCGATGTTCGCCGCGTTGTGCCCGGTAAGGTAGATGCGTTTTGGTTCGTCGCCGCGCAGCATTGGCAGAACCCCGTTGTTCTTCAGAAGCACCATCGACTTTTCGGCTGCCTCGCGCGCGAGGGTCACATGCGCTTCGCTTCTAATCGAGGCGACCGAGATCGCGTCGAACGGCACAACCCCCTCGCCCTCGAACTGCCCGAGCGCAAACCGAGTCGCAAGCAGCCTTCGCAGGCTGGTGTTGACCTCCTCTTCGCCGAGCAGGCCTTGCTCGAGCGCCGCGGGCAACGCCTCGTAGGTAGAACCACAGTTGAGGTCGCACCCGCGCCTCACGGCAAGCGCACTCGACTCCTCGGCGTTCTTCGTTACTTTGTGGTGGTCGTGAAAATCGCCGATCGCGCCGCAGTCGCTTACGACATGACCCGTGAAGCCCCACTTGTCGCGAAGAATCTCTTCGAGCAGTAGCTTGCTCCCGCAGCACGGTTCGTCGTTTGTTCGGTTGTAGGCGCCCATGAAGCTCTCGACGCCGGCTTCGACCAGTCGCTCGAATGCGGGCAGGTAGGTCTCCCAGAGGTCCTTAGGCGAGATAACGGCGTTAAAAGTGTGGCGCAACGCTTCCGGGCCCGAATGCACCGCGTAGTGCTTGGCGCAGGCGGCGGCCTTGAGGTAGCCATCCTCACGCTGCTGCAGGCCCTCGACAAACGCGGCGCCGAGCTCGCCGGTCAGGAATGGATCCTCGCCGTAGGTTTCCTGCCCTCGCCCCCAACGAGGATCACGAAAAATGTTGATGTTTGGCGTCCAGAAGGTAAGGCCTCGGTACTGACCACGCATGCCTGCTTTGACTGCTGCGTTGTACTTGGCTCGGCCCTCCTCGGCAATGGCCGCTCCGATCCGACGCATGAGCCCCGGATCAAACGTCGCGGCAAGCCCGATCGCCTGGGGAAACACCGTTGCGCGCCCGGCGCGCGCCACTCCATGCAAACACTCGTTCCACCAGTGGTAGGCGGGTACCCCGAGCCGCTCGATTGCCGGACTATCGGCGAGCAGCTGCGAGCACTTCTCATCGAGGGTCATCTCGCCCAGAAGTGCCTCGATGCGCTCACTCACCGACAGCGTTCGATCGAAATGCTTCCCGTTGCGTGCCTCTTCTCGTGCCATGATCGCTCCTTGCTGGGGTCATGTTGAAAGCTGGCGCGGGGTGTGTCAAGCTACAGTCGCGTATACCGGCACAACTCGATGCCGACGTTCTCGCAGTAGTCGACGATCTCGATGTCCATAAACATGCGACGTTGTCGGTTCCGATCCTGAAGCATCTTGCCCGCCGGCTCGTCGCGAAGGTGAATACGTTGTAGCTCCTCGTCCTTGTTTACAGGGTGGCCAACAAGCAAGTATGTTCCATCATCCATTGTCGAGAGCTGATCGGCGAGCTCAGTCCCCGGATGCTCTCGTGGCCCTGCCCACGAGGGGAAATCGGCAAGCGTTCCGTTCTCACGAAGCGTTCGGTCGTAGACAAGGCCGTGCGATGTGGCGAAATCGGCAAGGCGTTCCGCGAGACCCGGCGTGCGTCCGACGAGCATGTGTTCGTCGATGTAGGAGATAGAGAATCCGAGATTGGTGAGCAGTTCGAGTTGCGCCTCGACCTCTGCCATGACTGCGTCGAGATCAGGCTTGGCCTCGATAAACTCGTCTACACTTACGTGCATGGTTCCGTCGCGGCGGGTGAACCCGTCGCCGCCGTGCTTCGCAGTAAGCGCCTGCCACCGTAGGTTCTGCCACTCGCAGGTCAGGGCAACGTGCAGGCCAAAATCGACCTTTCCGGCGAACTCGGAGAGCGTTTGATAGGCGTTCCGGATCGCCGAGGTCGGGGCCATAAGGCTGACGTTTTGTACGATTCCGTTCTTGATGGTCTCGGCGATTGCGTGGTTGGCGGCGGTGTGCATGCCGGCGTCGTCGGCTCTAGTAACAAGTCGAATGGTGCTCACGTGGGGATCCTCCGGTAAAAAGAGTTTTCCTAAGGATACACCCGATCGCGCGGAGCGTCATTTACTTGGAGCACGTAGCGCATTTCGAAGGTCACAACATCGGCTGGCTTTGATAGGCGTGAAGATCCTCACGAAGGCGGCGAACGAAACTCTGGAAATCGTGGTCATCAACGTGTCGAGGGCGCTCGCTTTCCACAGGGTACACCTCCGTCACGCGGGCCGGCTCTCCCGCAAGTAGCACCACGCGATCGGCCAAGAACACCGCCTCCTCCACGTCGTGAGTCACAAAAAGCACCGAGGTTTGGGTCGTGTGCCAAATTCGCGTGAGTTCTTCCTGTAGCGAACGTCGTGTCACCGCGTCGAGTGAGCTAAAAGGCTCGTCCATGAGCAGCAACGAGGGTCGGACGGCAAGAGCTCGGGCAATGCCGACACGCTGCTTCTGTCCGCCCGAGAGCTGACGTGGGTAACGGTCAATGTACTCAGATAGGCCAACGAGTCTGAGCGACTCGCGAACCCGCTCCTCGCGTTCTTGCGCAGATAGATCGAGCCCTTCGAGCCCTAATGCAACATTCCGGCCGACCTTTCGCCAGGGGAATAGACGGGGCTCTTGAAAGACAAAGCCGAAGGGCCGGCGTCCGGGCTGGTCTGGGACGGTAAGCTCGACCCGGCCGGCGGCAGGCTCCATGAGCCCGCACACGATACGCAGCAGCGTCGACTTACCCACGCCCGACATACCAAACACGACGATAAACTCACCGCGCGCGACGTCGAGCGAGACATCCTTCAACACCGGCTGACGTTCGGGCCCGCCGTAGCGGATCGAGACGCTTTCGAGTCTTACAATTCGGTCCATCGAACCAACACCCGTTCAACGCCGATAAAGAGCACGTCCGTCACCCCGTAGAGGAGGGCAATGGTCACCATGTAGACGGCCACCACGTCAATTGCCAGGAGACCGGACGCTTCCATCATTCTCTGTCCGATTCCTTGAATACCAAAGAGCTCGGCGGCAACGACCGTCATCCACCCCTGCCCGAGCCCGGTGCGAACCCCGACCAGGATACCCGGCGTTGCGGCCGGCAGGAGCACCTTTGTCAAACGCGGCCAAAAGCGGTTGTGGCCAAACACTCGCGCGACCTCGATCAGGTCGCGGTCGACACCCCGTATCGCGCCGGTCGTGGCAAAGTAATTTATCCAGAACACTCCAATCGAGATGATAAAGGCCGCAGAGCCCTCGCTAATGCCAAACCAGATTATGGCGAAGGGAATCCACGCGAGGGGCGGAATTGGTCGCAAGACGCGAGCAACGTACGCCTGGAGTTTCTGTGTCGTGGGAGAGAGGGCAACCGCCATGCCGAGCCCAACGCCAAGGCCGGTCCCAATTGCAAGACCAAGGGCGTAGTGGCGAAGGCTCGAGAGCACCATTCGCGGCCACATCCCGATTCGGATCTCGGAGATGAGCGTTTCGGGGATCCCCGAAGGCAACGGTACGAGGTTTCCACTAAATATGCCAAAGCGGACCAGCGCCTCCCAGATTAGGATAAAGGCGGCCAGTCCGCTAAACCCCAAGACAACTCGCTTCATGACGCTCCCGAGACGCGCCTACTCGACGGCGCGCTCGTAGAAACTTGTATCAAATAGCTCGTCGAGGTCAACCGGGGCTGCAAGCGATCCGGTCTCGAGCTGGAAATCGTGCATTCGCTGCGTCGGTTCACGAATCTCACGCGGGTCGGCCATGTAGTTGGTCGATGGGGATCTGAGAGCCGCCTCGATGGTCGACGGGTTTACGAGACCGGCGCCGATGAACTCTACCGCGTGGTTCGCACTCTCTTCGACACTCTCTTGCAGGAATGCGGTCGCCCGTACGTGCAATTCGACGAGTCTCTGCACCGCCTCGGGATGCTCCCCGATCAAGCTGCTTCGCACGGCAAGAACGGCACCCGGCTGGCCCGGGAACATCGCATCTGCTCGCGTGAGAATCTGCGTCGAAGGATCTCGCTCCTGGACGATTGTCAGCACCGGCTCAAGGATCGAGGCGCCGTCGACGCTGCCGGCAACCAACGCCTGCTGAACCTGATCGGCGCCCATTGGGACGATTTCGAGCGCGTCAAAGGGGAGGCCGAGCTCTCGGCTAATCCAGTAACGAAGCACAATGTCGGGAACTGAACCTTGTGGGAACGTCGCAATGCGAGCCTTGCGTCCCTCGCCGGATTCGAAATCCGCGAAGAGCGAGGCGGGATCGGTTTCGTCCCAGTACTCGGCAAGATTCTCGCGGGCGATCAAGGCGATTTGCTCGATGATGTTCGATGCGACTACCCGGATGTCTTGGCCCCGCCCGCGCGCGACGAGTGCCGGCCCGATGCCAAAAAACATAACGTCAAGTTCTCCGCTTGCGACGGCCTGGACCATGGCCGGCCCGTTTTGAAAACGCACCAGGTTAAAGTCGAGACCGGCCTCTTCGGTCCATCCCTCTCCTTCCATGACAAAAACCTGTGCGGCGGGCAGGATTGGCATGTAGCCTACCTCGAGTTCGAGCAGCTCTTCTGTGGCCTGCCCATCACTGGTCTCTTCCTCGACTCCACCGGATGCGAAAAGCGGCCAGGCTGCTACGAAGAGCAGCATGAGCATTACGAGGCCGCGATTCCATCTGAGCGCGCTGTATCGTGTTTTCGATTTCAAAATCACCATTCCTCCGGAGGCAAAAGTGACCGCTTCGTCGGCTTTTGTCAAGTAAGCAAAGTTAATTACTTGAGTAAACGGTCGGTGGTTCGCTTCCTTGCGGCTCGGGCTCGAGATTCTGGTAGCTTTTTCGTAGTATACTGAAGCAAAAGCAGGTTTCTCCTCGTTAAGTACTGTTGAGGAGCGGAAGTTGAGTAACGCGATGGAACTATCGGAAAACGCCCTACAGCAGATCGGCGGCTACGTGAAGGAGCACCTCGGCGAGTGGATGCAAGAGGTCGGTGCATCTCAACACTTGCCGAGCGATCCGGTCTTGCTCGAGCGAGTGGTGCGAATCGAAAGCGAACTGCGAAATGGCCACCAAATCATGGAGAAAGGCTTCGCGATGATGGAGAAGCGTTTCGAGCAGGTAGATAAGCGTTTCGAGCAAGTAGATAAGCGTTTCGAGCAAGTGGAGAAGCGGTTCGAGCAGGTAGATAAGCGTTTCGAGCAAGTGGAGAAGCGATTTGAGCAGGTAGATAAGCGGTTTGAGCAAGTCGACAAACGATTTGAGGAACTTCGCATCGACATGAACACTCGCTTCGAGGTGCAGGATAAGCGATTCGAGGTGCAAGACAAGCGATTCGAGGAGCTTCGGGCCGACATGAACGCTCGCTTTGAGGAGAATAATCGGGCGCGCAACTGGTGGCTCGGCATCTCGACCTTGCTCATCACGCTCGTTATCGCCGCGTCAACAGCGATTACACTCGTACTCGGTCAGGCGGGGTAAACGCCGGTCGAGATATAGCGATCCCCGCGGTCACAGATGATCACGACGATCATCGCGTCGGTAACACCTGAGGCGTCGAGCTCCCTCGCCACCTCGAGTGCAATCGCGACGTTGCCTCCACTTGACACACCGGCAAAAATGCCCTCTTCCGCCGCCAGCTGACGCATCGTCTGTTCGGCGGTGTGTTTGTCGATCTCTCGTCGCTCGTCGAGCTTCGACCGATCGTAAATCGAAGGCTGATACTCCTTTGACCACGCACGAATCCCCGGGATTCCGCCGTTCTCGTCGGGCACTGCGCCCACGATTATGATCTCTGGATTTTGACTCTTCAAGTACGAGCCGGTGCCCATGAGCGTTCCGGTCGTCCCGGTACTCGCCACAAAATGGGTTACCTTGCCGTCGGTATCGCGCCAAATCTCCGGCCCGGTCGTTTCGTAGTGGCCCCGGGGATTATCCTCGTTCGAGAATTGATCAAGGATGACGCCCTTTCCTTCGGATTCCATCTTCCGAGCCAGGTCGATAGCACCCTCCATGCTCTCTTCCTTCGGAGTAAGCACGACCTCGGCCCCGTACGCCTTCATGACCGCCCGCCGTTCCGAACTCATGTGCTCCGGCATTACAAGGACCATACGATACCCTCGCACCGCCGCGACCATCGCCAACGCGATGCCGGTATTGCCGCTCGTCGCCTCGATCAGCGTGTCGCCCGGCTTGATCCGACCGCGCTGCTCGGCGTGAACGACCATGCTGTACGCGGGCCGATCCTTGACCGACCCGGCTGGATTGTCACCCTCGAGCTTCGCGAGCACCGTGTTTGGTCCCGTGTAGAGTCTCTGAAGCCGAACGAGCGGCGTGTTCCCGATGCACTCTTCGATGGTCTTGATGTTCATAGTGCCAAAATACGATCCCGTAGTTGAATGGTGTAGTCAGTATTGACCGAACACCGTCTTCCTACGACTATAGCAGACGTATCAAGAAGGTGGCAGAGATGCAAATCGAGTTGCGGCGCGTAAACGACAAGGTACACTTCCAGGCGAAGAACCCACAGGGGAATACGATCGAGATCGACGGCGCGGAGCGCGTCGGCGGCGAAGGCGCAGGCTTTCGGCCAATGCAGCTCATTCTCGCGGGAATCGGGAGCTGTTCATCAATGGACCTCGTGCCGATCCTCGAGAAGCAACGGCAACGCCTTGACGACGTGCGGATCGTGGTCTCTGGTAAGCGGCCCGACACGGTGCCGAGCCCGTTCGAGTCAATCCACCTCCGATTCGAGCTCTTCGGCGAAATCGAAGAGGAGAAGGCAAAACGAGCCGTGGAGCTCGCCGTAGAGAAGTACTGCTCGGTCGCCGAAATGCTCAAGCACACTGTGGAGATCACCTACGAGTTCGCAATCAACCCGGCGCGAGGAGCGTAACATGAGCGACCAATTTCAGACCGACTCGATTCGGACCCAGGCGGGACGGACGCAGCACCGCGAGCACGCCGTACCGATTTTTATGACCTCGAGTTTTGTCTTTGATACCGCAGAGCAAGCGCAGGCGCTCTTTGCCGGCGATGAGGAAGGGCTCGTCTACTCGCGCTACGGAAACCCGAACACCGACGAGTTTGTTACGAAGCTGTGCAAACTCGAGGGAGCCGAGGACGGTATTGCGACGGCGACGGGAATGGCCGCGATGTTTGCGAGCATCGCCGGTCTCCTGCGATCGGGCGACCATGTGGTTGCATCACGTGCGCTCTTTGGCTCGACGGTGCAAATCCTGACGAAAATCCTACCCCGGTGGGGCGTCACGGCCTCCTTTGTTGACCCGACCCGGCCCGAGGCGTGGGAAGAGGCTGTGCGGCCCGAGACACGACTTCTCTTTGCCGAGACGCCCTCGAACCCGGGCCTCGAGTTGGTCGATATCGAGGCGGTAGCGGAGATTAGCAAGCGGCGCGGCACGATTTTCTGTGTCGATAACTGCTTCGCTACCCCCTACATCCAGCGACCAATTCCACTCGGGGCGGATTTGGTAACGCACTCCGCGACGAAGTTTATGGACGGGCAGGGAAGAGTGCTTGGCGGGGCGATCGTCGGTTCATCTCAACTGATCGAGGAGCTTCGCTTCTTCGCTCGGCAGACCGGCCCTGCGCTCTCGCTGTTTAACGCGTGGGTGCTCTCGAAGAGTCTCGAGACGCTCTCAGTGCGTCTTGACCGCCACGCCGAGAACGCGATTGCGGTCGCGCGCCACCTCGAGCAGCACGATACCATCAGCTGGGTGCGCTATCCGTTTCTCGAGAATCATGCGCAGCACGAACTCGCAAAGCGGCAGATGCGCTCGGGCGGGGGGCTCGTAACCTTTGAGGTTCCTGGGGGCCAGCCCGGCGGCATGCGATTCCTGAATGCGCTTACCATGGTCAGCCGCTCTTCCAACCTCGGTGACACACGAAGTATCGCCACCCATCCCGCGACGACTACGCATTCGAAGCTGAGCGAAGAAGAACGATTGCGAATCGGGATAACGCCGGGGACGGTCCGTCTTTCGGTCGGGCTCGAGGCGGTCGACGACATCATCTCCGATCTCGATCAGGCGCTTGAAATGGCCAAACGATAAGCTACGCCTCGATGTCGTAGGCCTTGATCTTATTGTAGAGCGATTTCCGGCTAATCCCGAGCATGCGCGCCGCCTTGGAGCGGTTGCCGTTGACTGAGCGAAGTGTGGTCTGGATGAGCTCTTCCTCTACGCGCTCAATGGTCTGCCCCGGCTGGATATCAAATGCCTCACTCCCAGGGTATGTACTGTGTCGTGCGTCGGCCATAGGTCTGGCCGGTCCTCCAGTGGCCAGGACCGCCGGCGGCTCCGCCTCGAGATCGGCAGCTTCGAGCTCGCGTGCCTCTTTCACCGCTTCGACCGGCGGAGGGCTAATCTGCGACGGCTGGATTCCAGGGTCCTGCGTTGCGACGCTTGGAGCCGGCTCATCGGGAATGGTGCTCGCCTCGAGCGCTTCCTGAACCTCATCGAACGTAATCTGTTTGCCGGCAGCGCCAATCACAAGCTGAGTCATAACGTTTGATAGCTCACGGACATTGCCGGGCCAGCGGTAATCTTGCAGAAGCTTCATTGCTTCAGGTTCGATCCCTGTGACATGACAATCGTAGGAAGCGACGTAGCGCTGCCGGAAGTACTCGACAAGACCCGGTATGTCTTCGGGACGCTCGCGCAGGGGCGGAAGCCGGAGCGCGAACACGTTGAGTCGATAGTAGAGGTCACGACGGAACTCGTTCGACTGAACCGCCTGTAGGAGGTCGAGATTCGTGGCCGCCAAAATCCGAACGTTTGAGTTCTGAACCTGGGTGCCGCCAACTCTCACAAACTGCTTGCTTTCGATGACGCGCAGGAGATTGACCTGGGTCGAGGCCTCCATGGTTCCTATTTCGTCGAGGAAGAGCGTCCCTTCGTCCGCCTGCTCGAACTTCCCCGTCCGGTC
>JBMCTC010000105.1:0-9713 GCA_048624115.1 Spirochaetota bacterium | reverse complement strand
GGCAGAGCTCGACCGCCGGGGTATACGCCGAGGTGATCGCGTCGTTCTGCTTGCCGAGAACCGCCCCGAATGGGGAATGTGGTATCTCGGAGTCACTGCTCGGGGAGCTGTCATCGTTCCGATACTGACCGATTTTCACGAGCGACAGATTGCCGGAATTATCGAGCATTGCGAGCCTGAACTCATCGTAGTGAGCACGCAGATGAGTCAGGCGGTGACAGAAACGAAGGTAGAGCAGATCCGAATCGACGAGGTCTGGGAACTCCCCGAGGCACTTGGCACTGACCGGCCGGACCAGGCTCCCGCACCAGACGATCTGGCGGCGCTTCTCTACACCTCGGGTACTACCGGCACCCCAAAGGGCGTGATGCTCTCGCACAAGAACCTAATGTCCAATGTAGAGGCCGGACTCGACGTCTTTCCAATTGTCTCCGAAGACCGCCTGCTCTCGATTTTGCCGCTCGCGCACACCTACGAGTGCACCGTTGGATTTCTCACGCCGCTACGGGCCGGCGCCTCGATTACCTATCTCGGCGGCCCTCCGACGATCTCGCGACTGCTGCCGGCGTTTGAAGAGGTGCATCCCACGATCATGCTCTCGGTGCCCCTGATTCTCGAGAAGGTCTATCAGGCAAAGGTCGCCCCGATCTTTGCGAAAGTTCCCGCGTGGATCGGAGGGTTCGCACCGGTGCGAAAGCTCATTCACCGCATCGCCGTCGGCAAGCTCAGTAAGCAGTTTGGCGGCAATATTCGCTTCTTTGGACTCGGCGGCGCGCCCATATCGCCGGCGACCGAGCGTTTCCTTTTCGAGGGAGGTTTCCCCTACGCGGTTGGCTACGGTCTGACGGAGACCGCTCCGCTTTTGGCCGGCGCGGATGTAGCTCACCAACGGCTGCGTTCGACCGGCCCGGCAGTAAAAGGCGTGGAGCTTCGTCTGCAGCCCGTGGAGGGCGGTAGCGCCGGGAAAGAGACGTCGCGTGAGGGTGAGGTCCAGGCCCGCGGCGGGAACATCATGCTCGGCTACTACAGGAACCCCGAGGCAACAACCGAAGCATTTACCGAGGACGGTTGGTTCAAGACCGGCGACCTCGGCTCGTTTGGCAAAGATGGTTATCTGTTTATTCGCGGCCGACTCAAGTCGATGATCTTGGGTCCAAGTGGTGAAAACATCTATCCCGAAGAGATCGAAGCGGAGATCAACGCCGAGCCGATCGTCGAGGAGTCGTTGGTTCTCCAGGTCGGCGGGAATCTGGTTGCTCGCGTGCGGCTCAATGCCGAGGCCGTCGCAAAGCAGGTCGGTGCAATGGCGGGCAAGATCGACGTGGAGACATTCCGCGCGCAGGCAAACGAATTGCTCGAGCGCCTTCGCAAGGACATCAATGCTCGCATGAACCGCTTCTCGAAGCTCGCGAAAGTGGTGCTCCAGGAAGAGGAGTTCGAGCGCACGCCGACCCGCAAGATCAAACGCTTCTTGTATCAGCAGCAGGATCGGACCGCGACGTGAGTGATTGAATCGGTGCTATAGCTCCCTTATCGCGTGAACGGGCGAAAGCCGAAATGCCCCACGAGCTCGCCGATGCGTCTTGCGAGCTCACCCGCCGCATCGATCTCATCCTTCTTGATCGAAACGCTTTCGACACAGTAGCCGAAGGGGATTCCCCGGTCGGCGCAGAATCGGCCAAGATCCTCGGCAACGCCGAGGCAGGCGGCTACCGAGCGGCGAAGCGTATCGTCGGAGCGGCTGAGCTCGCGCTCGATCCACTCGGGGAATGAGATGCCGAGCCACTTCATAAACTCGAGCGTCTTTGCCGACCCGCAGGGGCTCAGCGTCAATATGATTCGTGCGGGCTCCCCGCCGCGGTCTTGCACGTCGTAGTGATAGGCGCTGAGCATGTTCTTTGCGCCCGTAGCGTCGTAGATACACTGCGTCACAAAAAAAGAGCATCCGGCTTCCTGCTTTGCCGCGAGGCGTTCGTGCTCATCGCCCTTTCTTGCGTGGCGCTCGGGAATCGCGACCCCACCCGTCTTGATCCCGGGCGCGAGTCGAGCACGAAGCTCGTACGCCTCGTTGAGTGATGTCACGCGCTTTGCGTCGCGGGTTGGTGCGCCGACAAGTACCGTCGCCTCGCGTCGCGGATCGAGATCTGCGAAGAACGTCTCGAGCTGCGTGCGGCTGCGACCGGTGACCGCCTGATAGACGATCTTGGGCAGTGAAGCGGCGGAGGTCTTGTCGAGATAGTCGCGCACGTAACGAATTGGGTCGATCGGCGGCAGATACGGAAAGGGGCGTTCTCCCTCGGTTCGTTCGTCTTCGTTTTGGATGTCGTAGACCATGAGGCCGTCGACACCCGCTTGTGCGAGACGCTCGGCTCGGCGCCCGGTGATTCGATGCGTCTTCTCGGGAGGATTGTTCGCCCGCGGCGGGGCAATCCCAAAGAGAATCGGGCACACGCGCGGGTCTGCAGGCATGGAGAGTAACGTCACGTGCCTATGATGGCGCCCGCGCGCTCGTGCGTCAATGCGTGCGAGCCTGGATGGAGTAGCGTGGTCGCGCGGTGTCCATGCAACGCCCCGGGGTGCTGGTCGCGCGGTGCGGCGGTGTAGTAGCATGCACAGCATGCAGATGCATGTTGCAGTTATCGGCGCTGGAGCAGTCGGGGCGGCTATCGTCTCGATGATGCTCGAGGCGGGGGTTGATGTCACGGTCGTTGCGGATGCCGAACGCGCGCGGCGGCTTCGCGACGAAGGATTGCTCGTAAACGGAAGCAGGATAGAGCCTCGGATTTTGTCACTCGAGGCGGGTGGCCCGCCATCGACCTATACGCTTAGCATCATTGCCACCAAATCGACCGGATTGCAGGCGGCGCTGCCGCTGGTGGCGCGAGCGGCCGGGGAGGCTGGGCTTGTGATGAGCTTGCTGAACGGGATCTCGAGTGAGGACGCGATCCGAGAGGCGCTCGGACCTGGGGCTGAGAAGCGGGTGGTGCCTGCGATGATTCTCGGGATCGACGCGACGCGCGAGGGCAACGTGGTGCGCTACCTCAATCGGGGTACCATCCACTTTGGGGCGGACGCGCAGAGTGCGCCGGTGCACGCGGAGGCGATCTCGCAGGTGGCCGACCTCTTTGAGGCGAGCGGAATCCCGTACGCCATCTCCGAGAACATAACGAGAACGCTGTGGTGGAAGTTCATGATCAACGTGGGGATCAATCAGGCCTCGGCGATCCTGCGAGCGCCGTACGGACTCTTCCAGGAGTCGGATCACGCCCGCGCGCTTATGAGCGAGTTGATGGACGAGGCGGTTGAGCTCTCAAAGCTCGAGGGTACGGGGCTCGCAGAGGCCGACATAGACGCGTGGCTCGAGACGCTGTCCGGACTTGACCCCACGGGCAAGACCTCGATGGTCCAGGATGTCGAGGCGGGCCGGCCGACCGAGCTCGACCTGTTTGCCGGGACCGTGCTCGGGCGAGCGAAGCGCCACGGCCTCGCGACGCCGGTGAACCGGACCGTCTATCACATCATTCGCGGACTCGAGGCGCAGTTTTAGCGAAAGCGTGCGAGCCGGCGCGGCGCCGGTGCACGTGGCTACTGTTCAGGTGAGCTACGAAAGATACCAAATCCTGCTACGATAGCGGCATGTACAAGCTTGTTGTTTTTGTTCCTGTAGAGAATGTCGAGGCGGTCAAAAGCGCGCTTTTCGCTGCCGGGGCCGGGCGATATGAGAACTACGACTCGTGCTCGTGGGAGACGGCAGGTACCGGGCAGTTCAGGCCCCTCGAGGGGAGCGATCCTTACATCGGCTCGCAGGGAAAGGTCGAGCGGGTCGCCGAACTTCGCGTGGAGATGCTCTGCAAGGATGAGCTCGTTCGATCCGCGGTTGCCGCGCTGGTCGAAGCGCACCCCTACGAGGAGCCGGCCTACGAGGTGTATCGGATCTGGACGATGGGCGAGCTACCGGAGGGGCTTCCCGGTGGCCGGTAGCCACATTGCGCCGCACCGCCGAGCCAGATACGCTTGCTCCCGCGTGAACCAGACGGACATTATCTTGTTTCTGGCCGACGATCTCGACTGGAAGGATCTCGGTGTTACGGATGTGAGTTCTACGAGACGCCCCGTCTCGACGCTCTTCGAGAGCAGGGCATGAGCAGTGTCACCGAGCTTGGGGAAGGATTTCCGGTGAGTCTTGCTGCCCTCAGCATTTGGCGCGTTGAACCTGGGATCCCGGCTTTCCGATGCTGCAGATCCCTATGCCATGAGCTTTTGCGGCAGTCGTATCCCCACGGTCAGTGACACCCCACCGGGACAAACTGCGAAGAAGCTGCAGCAGCACGGTCTCCGCCGCCAGAGCATCGTTGCCCGAACCAACCCATCGTGCAAGCCGATTCATTGCACCGGAAGGCGCCTGAGCTGCCGCGCTCGTGCTCGCCGTGTCGAGAAACTCGTCCCGATCGAGCTCATCAAGCGCCTCTTTCAACGTCGACGTAGTGTAACGACTGTCGAGTTGCCGCCACGTCGCAATTCCGAGCAACGCCGGAGCATCGCTCAGCACGATTTGCTGGTATTCCCGCGAGGCCGCCGAGCGGAGGAACTCAAGACATCCCGCTTCAAGTGCTTGCCATGGCTGATCGTGGGCACTCGCTGCGCCGAGGATACGGTCTGCGATCTGTGCTAACCCAGAGTGGGATTGAGCACGAAGTATCCAATGAAGATGACTAACGATACTGTTGTGTAGACGGAAAGAACGTTGTTGACGTATGTTCGTTCGTCCGCCTGTTCGCTCTTGATAAAGAGCGGGACGATAAACGGCGGAGGCAGGATAAAAAAGGTGAAGATGGCGGCTTCGAAGGCTGGGTCGAGCGCGAGCCAACGGCGCACCACGAATACGTTGATGAGAATTGCAAGCGGGATCAGGATCGCCAATCGCAAGACGACAATACCGATCGACTCCCGGATCGCAGACCATGAGAGACGCATTCCGTAGCCAATGAGGATCAGGATCAGCGGGATCAACAAGCCTCCCAAGAACTCGAGCGTCTGTGCAATCGCTGCGCCGAAGGCGATCTCTCGAAACGAAGATCCAAGGCCCGCCAGGTTTAGTGCCAGCGCAAGAAGGATCGCGATAATGAGAGGCGAGGTAGCAAATCCTTTGAGAATGCTGGCCAAGCTGCTTGCTCCATCCCGTTTCGCAGTCAAAAGGGTCGCAAGCACGAACCAGATAAAGAGCTCGTGACTCAGGTCGACGATTGCGATGTACCCTGCGTTTGCAAGACCGTAGGCGGTCCCAAAGAGCGTGATTCCGACCATTCCGAACTCGAAGCCGGTTATCAGAAATGGGTAGTACTCGTGCTCGACTTTCAGGACTCTTCGCAACAGATATCCGAGGCCGAGCATGAGGAAACAGACCGCCGCGATGACAAGAAAGAGGCCGATGTATGAGGAGTCAAGTTCCATCTCGAGGAACGCCATAAAGAGCACTGCAGGGAGCGCGACCTTGACCACCAGGCCCCGCAGCTCATCGACCGTGCTCTCGGATAGAACTCTCCGAGAGCGAATGAGGCTTCCAATCGCGATGATAAGGATAATCGGGAGAACACGCGCAATAACATTTGTGATGGTGGCAGTCACCGGGAACTCCTTTCCCAATACGTCAGGGGGCAGTGCAATAAAGAGGCCCACAGTTTCCCGTGGGCCCCAAGGTGATCATTGCTGATCGATCAGTCGTAGAGCAGATTAGCGATATCGCTATCGTCCATGTTCTCGTAGTTATAGAACTTGGCACCCGTGTCAACGTCTGCTACCGAGTCGCCCTGAGATGCCTGGTAGGCAAGTTCGACGGCCTTGTAGCCAATCTGATAGGGATCCTGGGTGATGGATCCGAGGAAGTATTGCTCTCGAACTGCATTCTTCTGCGCCTCGCCGGCGTCAAAGCCCACGACTACGACGTCGTCGTAGCGGCTTGCAAGCTCTGAACCGTCATTGGTTGCAGCGAGAATACCAACAACCGTTCCCTCGTTCGAGCTGAAGATACCAACGATGTTGTCATCCTCGATTCGATTGAAGACGGCGTTTGCAGCAGCGGTTGCATCCTGCGTTCGCGGGGAAGCAGGAACGACCATGTCGATGATGACGGTCGGGCTATCGCTCTGCGGGCTGTCGTCTGCGACGTATGCGGGGTTACCGGTTACCTGAATGTCGTCGGCGCTAAGGTCCGTCTCCGAAATGATCAGGTCGATCATGCGATCGCGGAAGCCACGACCACGGCTCAAGAGACTCTCACCCGATGCATCCTGGTTCATGACCACGATGGTAACGGGGCTGTCGGCGGAAGCGCTCTCGATGTCGTCCTGAACTTCAGTAAACATCATGTCTGCGCCAAGACCTGCTGCCGCATAGTTGTCCGTAGAGGCGTTCGCAAAGATCGAGCCCTCTGGAGCATTGGGAACACCGGAGTCAAAACCGATAATCGGAATGTCACGTCGAACCGCTTCCTGCAACTGATCGCGAACCGCGTTGGTGTCGAGTGCCGCGAGAGCGATTGCATCCGGATTCTTGGCCAGTGCATTCTGTAGCATCTGAACCTGATCCTGAATGTCCGCTTCAGACGCGGGACCCTCGAACGTAATGGCCACATCGTAGTCCTCAGCCGCTGCCTCCGCGCCCGACTTTACGGTCTGCCAGAACTGGTGCTGAAGACCTTTGGAGACAACGGGAATAAAGACTTCGCCGTCACCTTCGCCCTGTCCGGTCGCGAAACCGAAGCCTGCTACCAAGGTGAGCATCACCAGTAGCACGATGCCAATTCGTAAGTTTCTCATACAAACCTCCTGTATGATATTTCTGATTCCTAAAGACCTCTCTCTAGGATTCATTCCCTATTTGTTCTGGGGCGAGCGCTCGTTCTCGCTCTGTGCTAGTTCCTCGTGGAACTCCCGTTCGCTCGCTCGCTCCTGGGCGCGAATCTGCGCCTGCTCTCTTTTCTCCTCCGCCTTCATCTTCGCGTAGGTTGATTTGAGCTCCTTTTGCTTTTGCTTTGCCTGACGCTCGTGATCCTTCGCCGCCGACTCATCTCCGGCATCGCGCTTCTTCTCGGCCTCTTCGCGAAGGCGAGCAATATCTTCTTCGATCTCGGTCCTATACTTGTCCGCCGCGGTGGGCACGGTCACCTCCGAAGCCCTTCGGATACGGTACATGTCGAGGAGCACTGCACCTATCACAACAACACCGGTAAAGAAGGTCTGATAGTGCGCCTGCAGGTTCATTGCCGGCAGTCCGACGCTCAGGACAGACATAATCAAAACACCGATGACGGTACCGAAGATCGTTCCGACACCCCCGGCAAGCGATGTGCCACCGATAACGGCGCCGGCAATTGCAAACAGCTCGAACCCCTGCCCCTGTGCGGGAAGCACCGTGGTGTAGACCGCGGCGTACGAGATTCCACCGATACCGGCGCAGGTACCGGCCACCACGTAGGCCATCATCTCCCACTTTTTGACGTTAACACCGGAGAGCCGGGCTGCCTCTTTATTGCTGCCGATTGCATAGATGTATCGACCCATCTTGGTGTTATTCAGTATGATCGCCGATATCACCGCGACGGCTATTAGGACGAAAGCTCCCGTTGGAATGGTGAATCCCTCCTCACTAATGATCTTGAAGATACTCTTGAACCAGCCGTCGTCGGCCGTGCGGGTAGGGAAGGTTGCACTCTGGACGTTGGAGACAATCGAGCCCACGCCCATCGAGATCATCATCGTTCCCAGTGTCACGATAAAGGGCGGCAGCTTGAGTCGCGACACCATCAACCCATTGAAAATTCCGAAGGCAAGGCCAACGGCAATGATCAACAGGAGAGAAATCCACATCGGCCAGCCCCATGTCTTGTAGGCCGTGCCGCCGATGATTGCCGCGCACATCATGACCGTGCCGACCGAAAGGTCGATCCCGCCGGTTATGATGACAAAGGTCACGCCAATGGCGATGAAGCCGATGTAGTAGGCCGCGTCGACGATGTTAACGAATGTCGGATACGAGAAGAAGTTCCGACCAAAGACTCCAAAAAATACGTAGAGGATGATTAGCGCCGCCGGAGCGAGCGCCCACTTGAGCGCCTTCTCCTTCATCTCCTTCCAGCTATCGCCGGCAAGTGTTGTTTGAGCCATTCTTATCTCCGTGCAAGTGTTTGCTGAGCACGCATTGTTGCGTACTCCATGATTTCCTCTTGATTCGCCTCGGCGATGTCGAGCTCGCCGGTTATGCGACCCTCGCACATCACAATGACACGATCGCTCATCCTGAGTATCTCGGGCAACTCGGACGAGATCATCATAATTGCCTTACCCTCTCGGGCGAGGTCATTCATGAGCGTGTAGATCTCACTCTTTGCGCCAACGTCAATGCCGCGGGTCGGCTCGTCGAAAATCAAGATGTCGCAGTTCTTGATGAGCCACTTCGCAAGGACAACCTTCTGCTGGTTTCCACCCGATAGGTTTCGCAGGAGTTGATCTACCGAGGGCGTCTTGATCCTGAGCTTGTTTACGTACTCGCGGGCCGCTTCGTTGATTGCGCCCTTCTTGATAAAGGGCCCGCTCTGAAACTCGTCGTAGGTTGCCATGACGATGTTGTCTTTCACCGCAAGGTTGAGAGCCAACCCGTAGCGCTTGCGATCTTCCGAGAGGTAGGCGATCCCGTGATCCACCGCGTCCTGCGGTGAGCGAATCATCACCGGCCGTCCGTTGATCTTGATGCTGCCGCTCTGCACCTCATCTGCTCCGAAGATGGCCCGAGCCGTCTCGGAGCGCCCGGCACCGATCAATCCTGCAAAGCCGAGAATCTCCCCCTTTCGAAGGTAAAAGCTGATGTCTTTGACTTGCGGTCCCGCGTTGAGGTTCTGGACTTGCAGTGCGATTGGAGCATCCGCTGCGACGGCACTCTTTTGCTTCGGCTCCTCATAGATCACGCGGCCGACCATCATGTTGATGATCTCTTGCTTGGTGACATCTTTGGTATCGCGGGTGCCTACCATTTCGCCGTCGCGGAGAACGGTTACTCGATCGGTAATGCGGTGAATCTCGTCGAGGCGGTGCGAGATGTGAATCATCGCAACGCCCTGATTCGCGAGGTCACGCATGATCGCAAAGAGCTCATCGATCTCGGTATCGGTAAGGGAGGCGGTCGGCTCGTCGAGAATGAGAATCTGTAATCGCCTCGAGACGGTCTTTGCAATCTCGACCATCTGTTGCTTTCCGACTGTGAGCTTCCCGAGCGTTGCCGTCGGATCGATGTTCATGTTGAGGCGATCGAGTAGCTCGGCAGTGCGCTGGTTCTGGCTCCGCTTGTCCAGCAAGAGACCGCCCGCCTTCGTGTCTTCGCGGCCGATGTAGATATTCTCTGCCACCGAGAGGTGGTCCATCATGTTGAGTTCTTGGTGAATGATGCCGATCCCCATGTCCATCGCATGGCCGGGATCGCGAGGGTTAAAGAGTTTTCCGAGGTAGTGGATTTCACCGGCGTCGCGTTCGTGAATACCGGTGAGGATTTTCATGAGCGTCGATTTACCGGCGCCGTTCTCACCAACGAGGGCGTGAATCTCACCTGCGCGCAGCTCAAAATCGACCGCCTTGAGCGCATGCACGCCGGAGAAGCGCTTATCGATACCGCGCATCGTGAGGATTTGCTCAGCCGCCACTTCGCCTCCTTTTGTCTTAACACAA
>JBMCTC010000104.1:0-9714 GCA_048624115.1 Spirochaetota bacterium | reverse complement strand
CGGTTCTCCGGCTAACCCGAACGATCGCAGATCTCGACGGGTCAGAGAACGCGGGCGAGGAGCATCTGCTCGAGGCGGTCAGCTACCGTCGCCACGGGGAAGACCGGCCCCTGTGGGACCCGCCCGGCTGAGACGAGTGGACCCGCTCATCCTCCATTTTGTATGATACCCCTATGAAACTCTACTCGCGAGGCCAGCTCATCCTGTTCAGCCTCGCCAGTTCGATCGTGGTCTTCCTGCTCGCCCTCGGACTTGGCCTCCTTGGCCGCGAGCCCGAAGTCGCACCGAGCGAAACAGTGACCATTCCCGAGCCTTCTTTCGAACTCGAGCCGGGTGATCAGGGGAGTGCCCGCCCGGCAGTTGTCGACGATAACCGCCTGACCGCCGACGAGCGAGAGACGATTGGGGTGTTCGAGACCCAAAACGACGGCGTCGTGAACATCGCAACGCAACGGGTTACCGTCGATTGGTTTTTCGAAGTCGTGCCGAGGCAGGGCCAGTCGGGTTCCGGCAGCATCATCGATCGTCGCGGCTACGTTTTGACCAACAATCACGTGATCGAGGATGCGAGCGAGATCACCGTCACCCTCTCCGACGGAACAACGCTGAGTGCCGACGTAGTCGGAACGGATCGTGAGAACGACCTCGCTGTTCTCAAGATCGATCCCGACGGGCGTGAGCTCACCACGATTCCTCTTGGTGACTCATCAAATCTGCGTGTCGGCCAAAAGGTACTGGCAATAGGTAATCCGTTTGCTATCGGACGGACGCTCACGACCGGCGTGGTCTCCGGTGTCGGACGATCTGTTCGAGGTGAAGAGAACTTCATCATTAACGATCTCATTCAGACCGACGCGAGCATCAACCCCGGCAACTCCGGCGGACCCCTGCTAAACTCGCGCGGAGAGATGATCGGAATCAACACGATGATTTACTCTCAGACCGGAGGGTCGATTGGCATCGGGTTTGCGGTTCCCGTGAATACCGCGAAGCGCGTGGTTCCCGATCTCATCGAGTTTGGACTGGTCCGGCGCGGCTGGATCGAGATTGTTCCCGTGCAACTCTTCCCGCAACTCGTTCGTTTTGCCGATCTGCCCACCGATGAAGGGGTGCTCATCTCGCAAGTAGTCCCGGGTGGAAACGCTGACGCCGCAGGGCTTCGGGGCGGGGATCGTGCCCAACGGATCGAGTATCGCGGCACGGTAATCTTTCTTGGCGGGGATATTATCACCGAGGTCGATGGAACCGCTGTACGTACGCTTGCCAATCTCTTCGAAGCGCTCGAGGACAATCGTCCAGGCGAGCAGGTGACCGTTACCTACGTGCGGGGAAGTCGCGAGCGAGAGGTTACCATTACACTCAGTGAACGGCCGCAACGAATTAGGTTGAATTGATGGCACGCGAGTTCAGGGTTGCCTCGGGCTACGATCCAGCCGGAGACCAGGGCCAAGCAATTGAGGCGCTTACGCGGGGTATCCTCGACGGACACCGAGCGCAGACGCTCAAAGGGGTTACCGGATCGGGTAAGACCTACACCATGGCAAAGATCATCGAGCAGGTTCAACGCCCGACGCTCGTGATTAGTCATAACAAGACGCTCTCCGCACAGCTCTTTCGGGAGTTCAAGGAGTTCTTTCCCGATAACGCGGTCGAGTACTTTGTCTCCTATTACGACTATTACCAACCCGAGGCGTACGTGGCCAGTCGTGACCTCTACATCGAGAAGGACGCATCGATCAACGAGGAGATCGAACGGCTTCGCCTCTCGGCGACAACCAGCTTGCTCGAGCGGCCCGACGTCATTGTTGTCGCGACGGTGTCGTGTATCTACGGTCTCGGAAGTCCGCGCGATTACCGCGAGCTTCGCCTTCGGCTTGACGTCGGATCGGAGCTCGATGTAACTCGTATGCGTCGACGCCTCATTGACCTGCAGTACGAGCGAAACGACGATATTCTCAAGCGGGGACACTTTCGCATTCGCGGAGACGTCATCGAGATTTACCCTGCCTACGCCGAAGAAGCCTACCGAGTAGAGATCGACTGGGACGAGATAAGCTCGATTCAACAGATTAACCCGCTCACCGGCGAGGTTCTCGCCGAGCATGATACAGCGATGATCTATCCGGCCAAGCACTTCGTCATGCCGCAGGATCAAATACGCATCGCGATGGAGAAGATCAAATCGGAGCTTCAGGAGCGTCACCATCAGCTGCTCTCGCAGGAAAAGCTCGTCGAGGCTCAGAGGCTCAAGAGCCGAACGGAGTACGACATAGAGATGCTGAGCGAGATGGGTTACTGCTCAGGCATCGAGAACTACAGTCGGCATCTCAGCGGCAGGGAGGAGGGTGAGCGTCCTGCGGTTCTCATCGACTACTTTCCCGACCGTTTCCTTACGATGATCGACGAGAGTCATGTCACCGTGCCGCAGGTTCGCGGGATGTACGCAGGCGACAGGAGTCGGAAGCTGTCGCTGGTCGATCACGGATTTCGGCTGCCGAGTGCGCTGGACAATCGACCTCTCGTTTTCGAGGAGTTCGAGGCAATGCTCGACCAGGTCGTCTTTGTTTCGGCCACGCCAGGTGACGAGGAGATTGAGAAGAGCGCACAGGTCGTAGAACAGGTGATTCGGCCAACCGGCCTGCTCGACCCAGAGATTGACGTCCGCAAAACCGAAGGGCAAATCGAAGACCTCTACGCGGAGATCAAGGCGCGTATTGCATCCGGCGAGCGTGTGCTCGTGACTACGCTGACCAAAAAAATGTCTGAAGATCTCACCGACTACCTTACGAACCTCGGCCTCAAGGTCCGGTACCTACACTCCGAGATCGAGACCATCGAGCGGGTGGAGATTCTCACACAGCTGCGACAGGGCGGCTTTGATGTGCTCGTCGGAATAAACCTGCTTCGCGAGGGGCTCGACTTGCCTGAGGTTTCGCTTATTGCAATTCTCGATGCCGACAAGATCGGCTTCCTGAGGTCGGCAACGTCGCTCATCCAAACGATTGGCCGCGCCGCGCGAAACGTAAACGGTAAGGTGATCATGTACGCCGACCGCATGAGCGATGCGATGAAGATCGCAATTGACGAGACGAATCGGCGTCGCGTAATTCAGATCGCCTACAACGAGGAGCACGGGATCACCCCGAGGTCGATCTCTAAAGCCATCAAGGACATTCTCGTACGACAAAAGGAAGAGCAGCGGCAGGATCAGGAGCACTCGATCGAGGTTCTCAAGAAGAGTTACAATGTCACGGTTCCTGCACAGCGCAAGGCGTTGATAAAGCTTCTCGAGCAGGAGATGCTCGAGCACGCGAAGAATCTGGAGTTCGAGCAGGCCGCGGTCATACGTGACGAGCTCGCGCGACTAAAAGAGTTTGCCACGTGAGACTTGTGATACGACTTTTCATTGTCATTGGAGCACTCAGTGCGGTCACCCTTGGCTGTGATGCCGCACCCGAAGATGAGCAGATCGTCCTCCCTGAGACGCCTGTCATCGCTCTTCGACCGTCATGGGCTCTCGTTGTCGAGCCCTACGTTCGGCTTTTTGAGGAACCGGCTACCGACGCTCCAATCGCGGGCCACCTTCGCTCCGGTGAGGTCGCACGTATCGACTCGATTGGTACCCAACCGGTTCGCATTGGCGGCGTCCTCTACCGGTGGTATCAGCTATCAACCGAGGAAAGCGGCGGTTGGATGGTGGGCAGGTCGATAGAGACCTTCACCTCTCGCGACCGAGCGGCAAACGCGGCGCGAAATAGGTTTGGTGGCGAATGAATCAGGTTGTCGCGTTGTTGCCCTGGGTTCTGCCGCCACTTCTCGGCGCGGTCATTGGCTACGTAACGAATGCGCTGGCTATCCGGATGCTCTTTCGGCCTTTGACTGAAAAACGCGTGTTTGGCATCCGTGTTCCTCTCACTCCGGGAATCATTCCCAAGCGGCGGTACCAGCTTGCCGAGAGCATTGCGCAGATGGTTTCGCAAAAGCTCTTGACTGAAGAAGTCGTTCTCGAAAAGGTCGAAGACCCTGAGTTTCGAAACTCGCTTCGAGGAAGCATAGCAAACCTCTCGCGGGACATTCTCGAGGGGCGGCCGGATCAGGCTACGACTCCTGTCCAAGGTGCCGTACAACCGCTCGAGATCGGTCATCTGGTCCGGGATCTCCTCTCGGCATTCTTTCGGAGCGAGAGCTTTCAGAGTACGGCCGGGACGCTCACTTCGAAAGCGGTGGCGGGTGTGCTTCGGATGGACGCCGGAGACGTCATCCCTGCGAAGAGCCGGATTGCAAGTGCGATGGCCCAACTCGTGCGGTCGCTCACGACAGGCGAGAGTTCCGAAGCCGCGTTCAATGCAGTTCAAGCGTGGATCGATCGGCATCTCGAGGCGAATACGCCGCTGCGCGATCTTGTCGGACGAAAGGCGACAGCCCAGCTGCTTCGCGTCATTCCGACGCTCTACGGACCGGTGGCCGGCATGGTCTTGAGCTTTCTGAAGCACCACCGCACGCGTGAGGAACTATCTCTTCATGGACGCGATCTGTTGAAGCGAATCCTCAAACGCCTCAACGTGCTTCAACGCTTGCTTGTCTCCGCCACCCAGTACGACCGTAACCTGAACCAGAACATGCCCGCAATCGTAAACGACGTGATCGAAGCGCTCGAGTCGGCCGCCGAGAGCGAGCACAATCGCCACCGCGTGATCTCGGTCACGCGCCGCAAGCTCTTGGTCTGGGCCCGAACGGGCGTTCGCGATCTCGCGACCGAGTTCAATGTCGACGTACGAGCGTCACTCTCCCGACTGCTTCGGCTCGCCGCCACCCTTCTCGCCCGCGATGATGTGCAAATCCAGATTACCGTCGCGGTTTCGGGTCTGGCCGACCGTTGGCGCAAGAAGACGATTGCAGAGGTTGCACAGCAGCTGACCGGGGCAGGGCAGGAAGAGCTCATCGATCGCGCCGTTGATGTCGTAGTTCGATGGACGACTGAACAGCGCCACCGTGACCAACTGGCCGAGGCGGTTGCAGGCCTCGTGCGCGGCCGCACAACAGCCGGCACGGGAAGCGGCATTGGCAGGGTCTTTCCCCTCTCGCCCGCCCAGAAGCAAACACTCGATGACTTTCTGACTGAGCAGGCACTCTACCAAATTCAAAAACGGGTGCCGGAGTTGCTGCAGGGCCTCGACGTTCATACCATGGTCGTGAATAAAATCAACGCCCTCGACGTGAAGAGCGTCGAGCAGCTCCTACTCATGGTAATCGCGAAACACTTGAAGTGGATCAACCTCTTTGGTGCAATTCTCGGGGCGTTGATCGGCGGCATTCAAATCGCGCTTGGGACTTTCACCTGAGGGCTCGTAGAGTCGTGTAGCAGGTTAGGCGTCGGTTCTCACATCCTGTGGGATCTCGATCGAGAACATGCTGCCCTCGCCGTACACGCTCTCGACACCAACGGTGCCGCGATGTGCGCGTCCGATATGCTTCACGATTGCAAGTCCGAGCCCGGTACCGCCGAGCTCACGACTACGCGCTCGATCGGTGCGGTAGAAGCGTTCGAAGATTCGTGGGAGGTCTCGTGCAGGAATGCCTTGGCCGTTGTCCTCGACTTCGAATCGAAGTGATCCCGCAGCGTTTGTAACTCGCACCTTCACTCTGCTGCCGTTCGGACTATACTTCAGCGCGTTGTCCAATAAGTTCACGAGTGCTTGCTCGATGAGATTCGGGTTTCCCCAGCCGGTGTTGCTTCCCGCGAAGACTGTTTCCACATCGATCGATCGCTCGGAGGCGCGAAGCCTGCAAGTATCCACGACAGAAGCGACGAGCTCGTCAAGCGGGAACTCGCGAAACGTGATCCGCTGGTCTGCCTGTTCGAGGCGCGAAAGACTCAGGAGATCTTCGATAATCGCGTTCAAGCGATTGGTGTGGTTGAGGATAATACCGAGATACCGTACTCGGTCAGTTGTTTCCGAGTCGGGTGCATCAATAAGTGTCTCGACAAATCCCTTGATGGAGGTGATGGGCGTTTTTAGTTCGTGGCTAACATTTGCGACGAAGTCTTTTCGCAACGTCTCCAGCTGGACGAGACGGGTTATGTCGTTCATCACGAGAAGCGAGCCAACCACTCCGTCCGCGCTCGAGAGAGGGGTCGCGTGTACCTGCAAGTGAAGCGGCTGTTCCCGGTAGAGGGTTACGGTTCGCTCGATCGGTCGGCCCTCACGAAGCGCGAGTTCCGCGAGCTCGTCGAGCTGCGCGTTTCTCAAATAGTCGATGAGCGTTCGCCCCGTTGCTTGATCGGAGGGCACATTGAGCAGCGTCCCCGCCGCCTCGTTCATCGAGACGATTGAACGTGCATCATCGAGTACGACCACGCCCTCGAGCATGCTGGTAAGGATAGCCTCTAGCTGATTTCGCTGCCTACTAATCGCGGCGATTCTCGTCCGGAGTTCGTGGGCCATCTGATCGAGATCCGAAGCCAGATCGCGCAACTCGGGAGGGCCGCCGGCAGCGACCCGGATATTCAGGTTCCCTTGGGCCATTTGCCGAGCCGCCGTTTGAATCTCGAGGATCGGGTCGTTGACTGATCGCAAGAGGCGATAGAGCAGCAGACCAATAGCGAGGACGAAAAGCCCGACAGCCACGAGTACGCCGAGAAAGGCGCGTCGGGCGTCTCGCGTCAGGCGGTACCGGTCCTGTGCGAGCAGAACCCAGCGGTTGTCACTCGCGTAAGCTACGGCATACTCAACTCGACTCCCGGCGGCGGTTCTGAGTGAGTCGGTTTCCGACCACCCGGCGCTTGACTGCAGGCGGACGGCGGCAAGCGGTAGCTGCAACGCTCGGTTCGAGTAGACCGCTCCACCTTCACCGTCCAGGATCACAAAGCTCTTGGCAATTCCAACGCTGTCCAAGATCTCCGCAGTCCAACTCAATTCTCGTTGAGTGAGATCTGGTAGCTGTTGCGCGAGTAGCCTGGCAGACGCCTCGAGGCTTTCGTTCGCCCGCGTCCGGGCGCTCGTGTAGAGCGCGATGATCGTAAGGCCGCCGAGCAGCGCCAGGCTGAGCGTTACTGCAATGAGGTAGACGGGAAATAGACGAGAGAAGAGTGTGCGCGTCATGGCCAATCGAGCAGAGATTACCCGGCTTGGAGTCGATAGCCAACCCCGCGGACCGTTTGGATCAACACTCCCTTTGCGCCAAGCTTCTTCCGCAGTCCAAGGATCTGGACATCCACCGAGCGTTCGGTGACCGGGTAGTCCTTCCCCTTCACCGCGTCGATAATCTGATTTCGTGAAAACACCCAGCCGGCGTGACGCGAAAGGAACTCGAGGATCGAGAACTCCGTAGCCGAGAGGTTCACCATTTCGTCCTCTACGAACACTTCGTGTCGCGACACGTCAATTCGGATCCCGTGGACTGAGAGCACATGTCCAGGCGCCTTAGATCCCGCCGCTGCTTGACGACGGAGGAGCGTGTTAATGCGGGCAACTATCACCTTCGGACTGAACGGCTTGGTGACATAGTCATCTGCGCCACTCTCGAGGCCCGCCACTACTTCTGCATCCTCGGATTTCGCCGTGAGCATGAGTACCGGGATCGCAGCGGTGCGTTCTTGCTCCTTGAGCTTCTTGCACACGGCAATCCCGTCGAGGCCGGGCAGCATGAGATCGAGGACGATGAGCTCGAATGGTTCCTTGGATGCTCGCTCGAGCGCCTGTTCTCCGGAGTAAGCGACGTCGGCGGCGAACCCTGCGCGTTCGAGATTCACGCGGAGAAGTTCCGCAATGTCTTTTTCGTCGTCAACGACCAGTATCCTGCGCTCGTTCATTTTTATGAGCTTACACAAACAGTGTTAGAAAGGCATTAGTCGATCGCCTATCCACGGCCGTTCTGATCGACGAACCAGTCGTGCAGCGCGACGAGGCGATTGTAGAAGCTCCGCACGACCCGGTCTTGCATTCCAAATAAAAACCCCGGACGAGCGGCGCTCGTTCCATAAAAGAGTAGCTTGTCGCCGATCGGCTTCACGACAAGGTGCATCTGCAGCTCCTGCGGACCGAGGGCGGGCAAAACACGCTGATAGTACATCTGAGTCAGATTGGTCATTTGCAGCAGCAGGGCCTCCGCTTCGACAACGTAGTCGAGCCTATAAACGTTCTTCCCGAAACTCGAATCGTGCTGAAAAACGTGAATTGTCGCGCGAGATGGTAGGCCGCCGACAACGGGATCGGGAACCCGCTCTCTGTTCTCTGGATTGTCGATTACATACGACTCGCGGAAGAACGTCCGCATGCGGTCGCGACTGGCCGAGTAGTACTCGATTCCTTCCATCGTGCTTATTGCCTGCATGGTATGAAAGACAGAAGGGGTAATCTCATCTTCGCGAAGCGGGGAATCAACGAGAAAAAGCACCTCAACACCGATGGTTGGTTCGAGGGTCACAACGTCGCGCCTGATCTCGTCGGCGTAGGAAGGAACGAAGCGTAGCTCAACCGCGTCACCGTCTAAAGCATAGCGCCTACTAATTTCGCGAGCGCTCACGAGCTCTTCACGCTGCTCCTCCGAGAGAGTGGGCACGGCCCGTATCAGCCGTTCGTGAAGAGACGCTTGCTCGTTCTCTTGAGCCACGACTCCCGGGCCGCAGAAAGCGACCAGCATCAGCGCCGCGATAATTGCCGGTAAACGTAGTTGCATGATACCTTGTGATATCGCATCTCGACACGGAAAGCAAATCTATGAAAAAACCACTCATAGCGTTTACCGGCGGCGGATCGGGCGGCCATGTCTTCCCGGGACTCGCGGTGCTAAACGCACTCCCCTCTGACGAGTTCGATTTCGTCTGGATCGGCGGGCGCAATGGCATGGAGCGCCATCTCGTGCGTCGGGCAGGTGTGCCTTTTGTGGGGGTGCCTGCCGGAAAGCTTCGACGATACTTTTCGCGCGAGAACATTGGCGACGTGTTTCGCGTCTTGGCCTCCATTTTCCGTTCTCGTCGCGAGCTCAAACGTCTTGCCCCGCTCGTCTTGTTCTCCAAAGGTGGCTTTGCCAGTGTGCCGCCCGTAATTGCCGCCGCATCACTACGTATTCCAGTGCTGACCCACGAGTCTGACTCCGATCCGGGGTTGGCAACGAAGATAAACGCTCGCTTCGCCGACAAAATTCTCGTGGCCTATGGGAACATGGAGGGTTTTTTTCCCGTCAAGAGGCGTCGGCGTGTCGTAGTTACCGGAAACCCACTGCGTCGCGAGGTGTTCGACGGCAAGGCCGCCCGCGGCTGGGAGTTTCTCGGCGAGCCGGCCGGGAGCAAACCGCTCCTATTGATTCTCGGTGGGAGCCTTGGCGCGCGGCAGATAAATGAGGCAATTTCCGCACGGTTGGGCGACCTGTCGTACCATTGGACAATCGCGCACCAGACCGGTTCGGCGTGGGCGCCAAGCGAACCGACCCGTGCGTTGCCGGGATACCACTCTTTTCCATTTTTGCGCGAAGAGCTCCCCGACCTCCTTGCAGCGGCCGATGTGGTTGTGTGTCGTGCCGGCGCATCTACACTGTGGGAGTGTGCAGCGCTCGAAAAGGCGATGGTGGTCGTGCCTCTGGTAATCGGATCTCGCGGTGATCAAGTGCGAAACGCTGCGCGATTCGGCGAAGCAGGAGCCGCGGTCGTAATCACAGAGCAGGAGACCCTTGCTGACGCGTTGCAGGCCGAGCTTGGCATCCTTTGCGACGATC
>JBMCTC010000103.1:0-9744 GCA_048624115.1 Spirochaetota bacterium | reverse complement strand
CGATAACCTTGGCAGAGAACGGCGTACGTCACTTTTACACGCGCAATGTAGGGGATTTCGAGACCTTCGGAGTGTTCGATGTGCGCAATCCGATAGACTAGTAGCTTCCCAGGGGGAGTGCCGGTTCACCGCGCTCGGCCTGTCCGTGCTACATCAGCGCCGCACCGAGCACAAACGGAACAAGTGCCAAAAGCGCCAGAACCGAGCGCATGTTGTGAGTCCGCGGGTTCCATCTGAACAGAGCGACGCAAAGCGCGAGGTTCAAAGCTATACTTGCCGCCAGAATGATTACCGGCACGAGACCTCCGGCCATCAAACCATTCGTCGTTGTCTCAGCGGCAGTCCGGCCGCCCTCCATCGCGAGCATGCCAAAGGCCCGCATTGCCTGGGTCGCCGGAAGGAGCGAGGCGCCACGGGCAACACCGGCAGGAAGCAGTGCCGACGGCACCATGAGCCCCCCGAGAAGTACGGACGGGACAAACACTGCCTGTGTGAGCAGGGTCGCGGCGCGGGGCGATGGGGCCACGATTCCAATCAGAACGCTCAACGTAGCAAGGGAGAGGGTTGTGAGAATCACAATCGCTGCGAACCAGACCCAGTTGCTCGGCAGGGTCGCACCAAACACCAAACCGCCTCCCACAGTGATAACTCCCGAGACAATAACCATGTGTACGAGCGCTCCGAGCATCGGAATAGTAATGAGAGCCATGGCCGGCACGCCATTCACGCGGTAGCTTCGCAGCACCCCGGCGTTGCGTTGATCGACGATCGTCGACGGGATGGTCATGAGTGTGCCTGACATCAGGGCAAACGTGACAAGTCCGGGTATCATGATCTCGAGAAATGCCGGGTTGATGGTGGGCATAAAGAGGCCAATCATGACAAAGAAGCCTATGGGAAAGAGGTAGTTCATGAGCATCAGCGTTGCGTCGCGAATGCCGGATCGAAAATCGAATGCCAAATGGTGTGCGTATCCACTCATACAGTGCCCCCTACCTCTGATGTCGTGATTTCCATAAAGCGCTCTTCGAGCGATGGACGTTCAACACGCAGGTCGACAAGCTCGTCACTGGCGTGCTGCAAATGGTTGAGAATATCGGCAACCGACTGCGCCGGCGCGTTGGACCAGAAGGCGACGTAGCCCTCTTCGGAGTCGAGGCGTTTGGCCCCGGCAATTGTGATGCTCGAGTTTGTAAGCGTCGCACGGGTCGATGCTACTCGGATCTTTGTACGACTGTCCCCGGCCGACGTTATCTGACTCGGCGTGCCCTCAATGATCAGGCGGCCCTTCATTATTATTGCGATCCGGTCGCAGAGCTTCTCTGCCTCCGCCATGTCGTGAGTCGAAAGCACAATTGAAATGCCGTCGGCTCGAAGCTTCTGCATGAGCTCGTGGAGCTCCGCCCTCGACTGCACGTCCAAGCCTGCCGTTGGCTCGTCGAGAAAGAGGACGGACGGCTGGTGAGAGACCGCAAGCGCAAGCGACAACCGCCGACGCTGTCCGGTCGAGAGATTGCCGTACTGAACATTCCGTTTCTCAACCAGACCAAACCGCTCGAGGATGTTCGCCGGGGCCGATCGGCCGTGGTATCGGCTAAAAAACGTGATTGACTCTCCTACAGTCATGGTCGCCGGCAGGCCTGATTCCTGGAGCTGAACCCCGATGACGTCGGATAGCTTTCCCGAGTCTGAACGGGGATCAATTCCCATTACACGGATGGTGCCGGAGTCAGGTGTCCGCAGTCCCTCTATACATTCAAGTGTGGTCGTCTTGCCCGCCCCGTTGGGGCCCAGCAGCCCGTAGATCGATCCGGGCCGTACCGTAAACGACAGCCGGTCCACCGCCACGGTCTGGCCGTAGCGCTTGGTCAGTTCCCGCACCTCGAGTGCAAAATTGTTACTCTCCATTTGTTCCTCCGTTGTCTGAACCTTGGGGGCTCCCGGATCGGCCGGCAGCCCATATGTAGAACGCCTCCCCGGCATTGCCGAGGAAGCGGAGAATCATCTCGTCGGAACACTCACCAAGTGCGCCGGAATTAACGAGCACAGCGAGTCCATGCGTGAAGATCCAGCTGTTCTGCATGAGATCGTTGCGTGCCGACCGGCTGAGCGCCGCGAGCGCCTCATGCTCAGGAGCCTCAGCCCCAAACTCGTCGTCGTAGGTCTCGCTGAGCTTCTCCAGCCCCTCCTCTCCGATTACATCGGGCCGCTCGATATAGAGGAAGCGAAACAGGTGGGGCTCATCCCGGGCGAAGGCTATGTAACCAAACGCCATGTCCATCGAGGGATCGGGAGTCCAACTCCGCTGCTGGTAATCTTTGAGAAGCGCGTACGCCTTCCCGCGCAGCGCACGCTCAACCTCTGCAACCGAACGCAGATGGGAGTAGATGGGCATGGTAGATGAACCGAGCCGCTTGGCAATCGCCCGAGCGCTCATGCTCTGCCACCCCTCCTCTCGAATCAGGTCAAACGCAGCTTCCACCACCCGCTCGCGTGTGAAAGACGTCGGCTGCCTCTTTTTGCCCGGCGCTTTGCGTTCGGACTGCTGCTTCTTTTGTCCCGGCGTGCGCGGCGGCTTCATAACAGGTGTTATATTAAATAACAAATGTTATTTTGTCAAGACTACAGAAGTGTCACGGAGCTTGGGGAAGAGAATGCTCCAAGTCATTTCGCCACCGAACCTTGTGCCAAACAGACGTTTCCTTCTCAACGCGAGCTCGCCTATTGCATTCCAACAAAAGCAAATGGCCGATAGCTTTCCCCAAGGTACGTGACACCACTTATGCTATGCGGCAAACAGGAACTGCATCTGGATCCACGTCAAGATTGCACCGGCGCAAATACCCGCGATCACTTGCCACGTGGTGTGCTTACCGAGAATCACCCGCGCGATAGCGACAAGCAACGCTAAAACCGCCGCCGGCCATGCCCACCAGCCAAACGCAAAGGCAAGCGCCACACTTGCGCCGGCGGCAGCGGTTGCGTGGATGCTGATCTTCCAGTAGCGCGTGATGAAAAGGATTACGAGTGTGTTGGACGCGTAGCAGAACAGAAGCGCCTGCACCAGCGTGGACGCATCGATTAGTCGACTCAGAAGGAAGCCGATGAGATAGCATGCGACACCGGCAAGGAGTGGCAATGGTCTGTCTCGGCGATCATCCATCTCGATGGATGCCACGGCGCCGAAGCGGAGCAGCAAGGCAACAACGGCTACGATGAGCAACGTGGAAAAGAACGAGGCTACCAGAAACTCGGGCACTGCTTCCCGCACGACCCCTCCGTGACCTGCGAACGCGAGAAGAGCAAAGACCGGAATGGGTACCACAAATGGATGGACAATGACTGAGATCGCGGCAGCAGCGCGTCGCGCGCCTGCGTGTAGGTGTAGCCCCATGGAGCCTCCGCCTCTACTCTTGATGGAGGCGGCGCCTCGTGTCAACGAGTCGGGGGAGTGAAAGGCCACCGGATGCGCATGCTGGGTGCACGGGGGTACGATCGCGCGGGAGGCCGGCGCCGGCTACGGTGCGGACAGAGGTAAGGGACGAGGGGATGGCGGAAGACCGCGAGCGCCGGGCCGGCGAGCGGGAGTGAGCCGAGAGAGCCCGGCGCGGTGGCGTCGCGCCCGAAGGGGGCGACGCCACGCGGGCTGGAGCCAAGGGGAGCTGGGGCAAACCGAGGTCGCGCGAGCGGTTGGGCGCCTGGGATGTTTGGGATGCTCCCCTTCACTCATACGCAATCTCCACATAGTCGGACCAATCTGGAAGTATCGCAGGTGCGTCTCCGCGGCGGGCGAGCTCCGCACGGAGGTGGGAAGAGAGCTCGTCGATGCGGTAATCGGGCAACGCGGCGCGGGTTGCCGGGGTCCAGTTGAGCGCCGAGATGAGGTTCGAGAGTTGCTGGAGGGCGTAGACCGGCAGCGCCGAGAGCGCGTGATCGGTGGCCATGCAACTGAGCCACGTGTCCCATCGACCCTCGTCGAGGGTGTGAAACGGCGGCTGGAGAAAAAAGAGCACCTTCTCGATTTCGTTCTCGTACATTTTCGGGAGGTTGAGGACGAGGTTCGCGATGTTCGCGTTCCATGCCTCGAGTCGAAGAAACTCGACGTCGCCGGGGGCGAGTTTGCCCGAGCAGAGATAGTCGATGGCGTAGTCGATCGCGCCGAACTGCATCAGGCCCGGCAGGCGCAGGAAGCTCTCGCCCTCGACCTGATGCATGAGACCACCAAAGGCCTCGACATCGACCTGGCGAGGGAGGAGGTAGGCGGTCATTCCGCTCAGGCCGACGACCTGGTGCGTCGCGGCATCGACCATGGCCATATCGGCGATTCCGGCAAAGGCGAGGAAGGTGTGCTGCTCGTTGTCGAGGTGGGAGATGTCCTGGCCCAGGAGCATCTTGCCGGCCTCGTGGTTGTTCTCCTGCTTGAGGTAGTTCCAGCCGAGGACGGCGGGGTGGAGCGCAAACCCCTCGGGGGGCGCCGGCAGCCGGCCGCTTGTCGCACCCCCAGCGTCACCGCCCCGGGATGCTCCTTCGCCCGGCGGTGCCGCACCCCCAGTCCCACCCCCGCCGGCTGCCGCACCCCCAAACACCGCCTCGTAGAGCTCGGCCAGATCCCCGTCTGCCGGTTCGTCCTCGGGCTCGACCCAGAGGCGCAGCCCCGACCCGCGAAGCCAGTGCATGATCTCAGGCACCTGCTCGCGCCCACCTTCGTCGAACCACGTGCGAAACTCCGACTCGGGATCGCGGAACGCCGCGAAAAGGTGACACTCGCGCGCGTCCCATGCGTCGAGGGCGAGCAGTGCGAGCATGAGCTTCGGGTAGTGCTCGGTTCCGCGGTAGTGTTCGAGCATGCCGGGTATCATCGACTCTTGGCAGTAGACGTCGTGCTCGTAGTCAATGACACTCAGATATCGAAGCGCAGAGCCGATGTAGGCGGGATCTGCCTGCCCGAGAAAGTGAGCGGCGTAGCAGAGCGCCGTTGCCTCCTCGTGGATGTAGAGCTCCTCTGCGTCGGGGTAGCTCACGAAGTGCTCGATAATAGCCTGCACGCGTGGGCGCGCCTCGTCGATTTCGGCGGCGCGTGAGAAGAGTTCTTCGTCCTCGAGCTCGCGGCCCTTCTGATCGCGAATGCGAAACGCAAGTTGATGGGCGCGACGGATCGAGCCGATGTCTTCTGTTAGCTGCTCGATCTGTTCGATTGCCGCGAGGATACCGTCGTCCTGCTCCACGTCGCTCGTGGGAACCACGACGTAGCCGGAGTCACGAAGCTGCTGCTCGAGATCATCGGGAACGACGGCCGGCGGCGCATCGGCAAGCGGCTCGAGCGCCACCTCGATCACCGGCTCTGAAGAGCCCAGGTCGATGTTAGTGAGGTCGATCTGAAAGCGATCGTCGTACACACTCACCTCGAGCGAATTCGGACGCACCTCTTCGAGGTAGGTGTGAAGCGTGCGCGCGGCAAATGGCTCGGCCGAGGCGAAGGAGTGCCCCGAGGTCACTACCAAGAGCGGAGAACGAGCGCTCCCATCGAGGCCCACGCGGCGAAAGACCCCCGTGCGCCAGGCGAGCCAGATTGCATCGTCGGAGTCGCAGAAGACGATGCTGTAGAGATTCTCGTTGAAGGTGGTGAGCGCCTCCTCCGCCGCCTCGGCATCCGAGGCCTCAAACGCCGTAAGCTGCGAGATCTCGAACTCCCGCACGGCTATCGTGCGAACAAGCGCAAAGCGGTCGAGGTCGAACAGGTTGATCTTTTGCACAAAGCGCGGCGAACCTTCGGCCTCTCGAACGACCTCGACATTGTCCCAGTTGACCACGGCGCCGAGACCCCGTCGCAGATCAAGCGAGGGCGTCCCCTCGTAGAACATGTCCCTCGGCGGCGAGGCAAGGGTAAACCAATCGACCGCCCCCGTCTCCGGGTCGACCACCGTGTAGCCATGACTCCACTGCGTGTCGCCGCTCTCGGTGCGCACGTGATGCTTGCCGTACAGAAGAACCGAACCGTCTTTGCGTATTGCAAGCTGCTCAAACCCCGTATCCGCCGGAAGCTCGTGCACAGCCACAAGCTCGAGCTCGGGCAGCGAGAAGACCGTGAGCTTTGGCGCCTTGTAATCCTGGTTCGCGGCAACGTAGAGCCGAGCCCCGTCCGCCGAGATCGCCGCCTTACTGTCGAGGTCCGCCTCGAAATCGTGCTCAAAAATCTTCTCGCGCGTCGAGACATCAAACGCCCGCAGCCACCCCTCCCAATTCATCACCACAAACTGTTCAGGCGCGTAGAACTCGCAGAGCACCACCGGCTCATCGTCGCCATCCAAATCGGCCACCCAGACGAGCTCCCGCGCACCAGCCCCCTGCCGATAGACGGCCACGCTGTTGACCGGATCCTGCTTTACCTCGAGCGCATATTCTGTTTGCATCCGAGCATTATGTCGCGAGTTGTCAACCTACGCAATTAAGATTGGAAGGAGGGGGAACACCTTTCTCCTCGCGCAACCACAACCCGACCTTACGGCGAATCGGCCGCGGCTCCCCCTCGCTCCAGAGTGGGTGGCTTGCGGACAAGCCACCGCGGCGGGCTCCCCGGGCTCCGTCCCCTCCGCCCGGCCCGCCGCTCCCACTCTTCCGCGACCCCCTCTGGACCACACCACAATCGCAGTTCGGCGGCGAGTCCGCCTGCCTAATCGCCGTCGTGGCACGTCGAACTCTCATTCCTGCGGGAGTCCTACGATCGACATGACGGAGGCGACCCCGCACACGTTATTGCAACGCATCTACTCTCATCCGTGTCCAAGCTGTCGCTCTCGTAGCGGCTTGGTGGCAACCGGTTCTGAAGGCGCGTCAGCGACAACTGCATACGGCAAACAGACCGGCGTGCCGCTTGAGGGATCGAGGACGATGTTTACCCGCACGTTGAAAATGTCAGCGAGGAGTGCCGGCGTAAGGACCGTCGCCGGTTCGCCATCCGCGACGACCGAACCCTCGTCCAGCACTATCATGCGGTCGGCGTAACGCGCCGCCTGGTTCAAATCGTGCAGCACAAGGACGATCGTCATCTCACGCTCACGATTGAGCTGCTGTATCAGATCGAGCACTTCGAGTTGATGACCGATGTCCAGAAAGGTTGTCGGTTCATCCAGTAACAACACCGGCGTGTTCTGCGCCAATGCGAGTGCGATCCATGCCCGCTGTCGTTCACCGCCGGAAAGCCCGTGAAGCGGGCGATGGGCGAAGTCGGTCATGTGAGTGAGCGCCAGTGCACGGTAAATGGACTCGTGATCCTGCTGCTTCAGCATTCGCAGGGCGCCAACGTGCGGATAGCGCCCCTGTTCAACCAGTTCGAGCACCGTCAGACTCTGTGGCGCGCTCGGCCCCTGTGGCAGAATAGCCATCCGGCGAGCGACTTCTGCAGTTGCCATCCTATGAATCGCCTTGCCATCCAATAGGATCTGACCCGCCGTGGGTGACAGCAGCCGCGCCATTGTCTTTAGGAGCGTAGACTTACCGGACCCGTTTGGGCCGACCAACGCGGTGATCTGACCGTGCTCGATCTCCCGCGACAGCCCGTTGATCACTGTCTTGTCGAGATAGCCCGCCGACAGATTCTCGACCACTAAGGCCGGACCATGTTTGCGTTTATCACTCATAGTTCACTTCCTGATCGCAGCAACAACCACAAGAAGAAGGGCGCCCCGAGCATCGCTGTTACCGCGCCAACGGGCACCCCGGCTCCGTCGGGGACACCCAGCCCGAATACTGTGCTCAGCCAGCCGATTGAGGTAGTCCGTGCGACGATATCGGCGCTAATGAGTAGAATCGCGGACAGTACCGCGCTCATGGGGAACAACCGTCGCGCGTCGTCACCTACGACGCGCCGCGCCATGTGAGGGCCAATGAGGCCGATGAACCCCACTGAACCGACAATCGCTACTGCGCCCGCCGTCAGTAAGGCAGCGACGAGCAACAGCAGCATCCGGACGGTTTCGATACGGATTCCCAATCCGCGTGCAACGCCGTCACCAAGCTGCAGAACATTGGCGAACCCAGCACTGAGCGTGCCCAGCGGCAGCGCGATCAGCGCAACAGGCCACAAGGTATGCCAATGAAGCCACACCCGGCCACTGGTTGACCCAACCGTCCAGCGGATGATGCGGTGAACATCATCGTCTTGAGCGGACAGAAGCAGCACCGAGGTAAACGCGGTGCACATCGCACCGACCAACACACCGACCAGCACGAGTCGCACCGGATCGCTGCCCCGCGAGTAACTCAGGGCATAGGTCAGCACGGCTGCCCCCAACCCGCCAACAAGCGCCATCAACGGCAAAACCAGCCCGGCGTCGCTGACGAAACCGAAATCAAGTACGCGCGACGCGAAGACTATGTAGATCACAATAGCAAGCACGCCTCCCTGCGTGACCCCAATGAGTCCCGGCGCAGCCAACGGATTGCGGGTCACGGTCTGCAGGATCGCCCCGGATAGCCCGAGCATCGCCCCTGCGACCAGAGCAACCAGCGCGCGGGGAAGTCGCAGCCCCCATACAACCTGTCGATGCAGTTCTTCTTCAGCCTCATTGAACAACGCAAGCACGATCTCCCGCGCGGTAAAGTCCAACGTTCCCACTGCTATGTGTACGACGATGAGCACGCCCATCACCACAACGCACAAAGCCATCAGTAACCCAAATCGGCGCACGGCGAACGTACGATCGTCGGGCGCGTTAGTGCGGGAATCGTAAAGGCGGTCCAGCGTGGTCATGTCTTCAACTTGGGCTCATAAGCCGTCGCAACAAGAGCAGCGCAAACGGCGCGCCGATCGCCGTCGTTACCAGCCCGACCGGTAGTTCCGCCGGGCGGAAGATCTCGCGGGCCACGAGGTCAGCGCTCGCCAGCAGCAGCGCGCCAATCAACGCGCTGATTGGCAGAACGTGCCGGGCATCGGTCGTTCGCAATAGACCACGCGCCATGTGCGGTGCGACCAGCGCCAGGAACCCGATCGGCCCACAGACGGCCACCACCGCCCCTTGAAGGACGATCGCCACGAGTAAGACGACCGCTCGCGTACGAAACACCGACAGCCCCAATCCCTCTGCCATATCGTCGCCGAGTTGCAACAAGTTCAGCTGACGCCCGAGCAACAGCGCAATCGGCAATGCTATTGCAATCCACGGCAACACCAATCGCACATGGTCCCAATCGCGCCCGATCAGGCTGCCGACCAGGTAGGTGTAGAGTGCCCGGATTTCGTTCGGGTCACCGAGCACCACAATGACGGTAATCAGCGCACTGAAGAATGCGCCGATGGCCGCCCCGATGAGAATCATGCGAACGGGGTCCTTTGTCAGGCGCGTGACGTCGAGGGCCAAGTGCAGGCGGTCGACGGGAACCCGAAATGACCCTTGCCATTCGGATGCGGGTGTATGGTAAATTGGGCGGCTTGCGCGCAAGCCACCGCAGCGGGCTTCCCGGGCTCCGTTCACTCCGCCCGGCCCGCCGCTCCCACTCTTCCGCGCGCGCCCCCCCCCAAATGGACCCCCACCACGATCGCAGTTCGGCGGCGAGTCCGCCTGTATTCTACTGAGTCGTGAAACTGTCGCTGGCTACTGACGCGGCGGCGATGCCGCTGCCCGCACCTAAGGCGTCACTTGATATGATCTTCTGATTTGTGGCCTGAACAGTCACATCGTAGCCGGTGTCTGCCGACAGTGTGTTAGCCGGAATGTCGTGAGACGTCGTGCCTGCCGGAAGGCTGAG
>JBMCTC010000102.1:0-9775 GCA_048624115.1 Spirochaetota bacterium | reverse complement strand
CGGTATCGGTTTGGTTAAGGTCATGGGCCGAGACTCAGGCTTTATTGCCGCCCACACGGCGCTTGCGAGCCACGACGTGAACTTCGTGTTGGTTCCCGAGGTGCCGTTTCAGCTCGAGGGGCCCCAAGGACTGCTCGAGGAGCTCAAGAAAAGGCTCGAGCGGCGCGCCCACGCAGTCGTGCTCGTGGCCGAAGGGGCGGGTCAGGAACTGCTCGAGGTCGCTCAGCAAAAAGATGCGAGCGGCAACCTCAAGCTTGGTGACATCGGCCTCTACCTGCGTGAGAAGATCGGAGAGCACTTCGATACGATTGGGATGAAGGTCAACCTCAAGTACATCGATCCAAGCTACATCATTCGAAGTGCAGTAGCCGCGCCAACCGATTCACTCTACTGCTCACGCCTCGGCAACAACGCCGCACACGCCGCTATGGCCGGTCGCACGCGTATCGTCATAAGTCAGGTGAACGGAGTGTTTGTGCACATCCCGATCGATATGGCGGTGAGCGAACGCAACAAGATCGACCCCGAGTCGAGTCTCTGGCGTGACGTGATCGAGGCGACGCATCAACCCCTTATCATGAAGAACGGAGCGTAATGACAGGCGAAGTCGAGCGTGCAGCAACCCACACCTCGGCGCGTCACCGATTCAGGCTGATTCTCTTCTACGGTGCACGCGTGGTTCGTTACGGCCTCGTGCTCACACTCTTGGCGACGGTCGGCGCGCAAGCGATTAGTACCGGCGGCAGCCCGGCAGAAGCGGCTGAACGCAGTGTGGAAGGACGCGGCACGGCTGAGCGGGCCGAAGGCGCACTCCCACTCGCCTCGGAACGGGGGCTTTCACACGCGCTTCGGGTTTTGCTTGTTTTTGCCGGCGTCGCATTGGCGACGGTTGGGCATTGGGTCGGTGTCGGGCTTCACGCCTTTTTTCACGCGGCCGAGCGACCCTTCTACGAGAATGCCGGGCTCACCATTGCCGCCCGCGCGCTTCTTGCGTGGCCGCTCTCCATTGCCGTCGGCGGACTGCTACTCGCGACCGGACTGGGAATCGGGGGGTAGTCGATGCTTCGAGTCGACAGTCTTGCTCACAGGTACGGCAGCGCCCGTGTGCTCTCGGGTGTGTTTCTGCACTGTGCTCCGGGTGAGATCGTCGGTGTGCTCGGCAGAAATGGTTGTGGCAAGACCACGATGCTTCGGGCGATATTTGGCTCGCTCGCGGCGGATCAAATTCACGTGACCATAGACAACCGCTCTGTCGGCGGCGCCCTTCGAGCCGCGAGCATCAGCTATCTCTCGCAAGAGCCGTATCTGCCGCGTACGCTCACCGTACGGCGGGCACTCGAGCTCTCGATTCCCGGCTTCGACACAGAGACCGCGGCGCAGAGCTTTCCGCTCCTCGCACCGCTTCTCGATTCGGGGCAAACCGCGCGTCGGGTGCGCGACCTCTCAGGCGGCGAACAACGGGCGGTGGAGCTCTTTGTGGCACTCTCGCTTCCGGTACGCTACACGCTGCTCGATGAGCCGTTTACCGAGGTAGAGCCTGCGGGGCGGGTCCCCATTGCGGAGGTGGTCACCCGCACGGCGCGAGAGACGGGGCGTGGCATTGTAGTGACCGATCACGCATATCGCGACGTGCTCGCGATTGCAGACCGTCTCTACGTGATGGCGCAGGGCGAACTCTACGAGGTTGCAAGCGAGGCGGAGCTTGCTCGGTATGGCTACACGAGGGGTGAGTAGCGCTTACCCGTGCTTCTTCTTGAACTCTTCCATGAAGTTCACAAGCGTCTCGACGCTCTCTTTGGGCACGGCGTTGTAGATGCTCGCGCGAATGCCGCCGACCGAACGGTGCCCTTTCAGGCCGACCATCCCCCGACCCTTGGCCTCCGCCACGAAGGTCTGCTCGAGCTCTTCGCTCGGCAGGCGGAAGACGACGTTCATCTTGCTTCGGAATTGGTTCGAAACCGGACATTTGAAAAAGTCGGGAGACGAGTCAATCGTCCCGTAGAGCAGTGCGGCCTTCTCCTCATTGCTGCGCGCAATCGCGTCGAGCCCGCCTTGTGACGTGATCCAGTTGAGTACGAGACTCAACGCGTAGATGCAAAACACCGGCGGCGTGTTGTACAGCGATTCTTTGTCCGCGTGCGTCTTATAGTCGAGGTAGGCCGGAAGCTTTCGTGGCGCTTTGCCCAGGAGATCTTTGTTGATGATGACGACGGTCACGCCGGCCGGGCCCATATTTTTCTGGGCGCCCGCGTAGATAATGCCAAACTTCGAGACATCGGTGCGACGACTCATGATGTCGCTCGACATGTCGGCTACGAGGGGTACGCTCCCCGTATCGGGGAAGGCGCGCCACTGAACGCCGCCTATTGTCTCGTTGCTCGTGATGTGAACGTACGACGCGCCATCGCTCGGCGATACGTCGGCGGGCCGTGGTAAGGTGGTGTATCCATTCTCCGCTCCATCGAAGAGTACGTTGGCGGTGCCGAACGCTTCAATATCGGCCCGGGCCTTCTTAGCCCAACTTCCGCTTACCACGATATCGGCGTGCCCGCCGTCGGGCAGTAGGTTCATCGGGACCATGCCAAACTGCATCGTCGCGCCGCCACCTAAGAAGAGCACCTCGTGCGAATCGGGTACGTCCAATAGCGCCTTGATCCCACCAAGCGCCGCCTGGTGTACCTCGTCGTACTCCTTGCTTCGGTGACTCGTCTCGACAAGCGAGAGCCCCAGACCGTGGTAATCGACCATCGTCTCTTGAAGCTCTTTGAGCACCGGCTCGGGCAGTGCTGAGGGACCGGCGTAGAAATTGTGCGTTCGCATATCGGCATACTATCGAGTTCGTAGGGGGCGAGGCAAGGAGGCAACAAGGAGCTGTGCTATTAGTATGTTTGAGCGATGAAGAAGCTACTCGCAGGACTCTTCCTCGTTATGGCGGCCGCCGTCGGTGCGCAGGAGGTGCTCTCCGGCTACGGGGAGCCCGAGTACGAGAGCGACCTCGACTGGGCGCAGGTGCGCTACGTGGTCGCGCAGGAGACTCGGGAGGGCGTCTGGCGATTTGCTGTCAGCGTCGAGCACAACGATCAGGGGTGGGATCACTACGCCAACATCTGGCAGGTCGTGCATCCTGAGACGCTCGAGGTCTACGGCACGCGCGAGCTGCTCCATCCTCACGACGACGAGCAGCCCTTTATCCGGAGTCAGGCCGGCATTGCAATTCCGCCCGATGTTGATAAGGTGCTCGTACGCGCCGCATGCAACGTTCACGACTATAGCGGTGGGGCGGTTCTGGTCGACTTAAACGCTGCGAGCGGCGAACTCTTTGAAGTGGAGCGAAGATAGTGGCAGAGATTGAAGCAAGCACCGAGCGGATACTCGAGATCTTTACCAAGATTAACGAGATACCGCGTTGCTCTCGAAACGAAGCGCGCATCGGCGCATGGCTCATGAACTGGGCCTCCGAGCATGATCTCGAGGCTGAGCAGGATGAGGTCAAGAATGTTCTCATTCGGGTTCCGGCATCCGAGGGCTACGAGCAGGCAGCAACGGTCGTTATCCAAGGGCACATGGACATGGTCTGCGAGAAGACGCCTGAGTCAACGCACGACTTTTCCAAAGACCCGATCGCAGTTATTCGAGACGGCGACTGGATACACGCGAAGGAGACAACCCTCGGTGCCGACAACGGTATCGCGATTGCACTCGCGCTTGCCGTAGTAGAGGAGGGCGTACCACACCCGGCGCTCGAGATCATTATCACGGTAGACGAAGAGACCGGTCTTACCGGGGCGCAGGAGCTACGCGCCGGCTGGCTAAGCGGGACGCAACTGCTCAATATAGATAGTGAGGATGATGGGATCTTTACTGTCGGCTGTGCCGGCGGGCAAACGACCTACCTCATGCTGCCGGTTGCCTACGAGCAGACCGACCTCGAGTCAATCGGGATGAAGGTTAGCGTCTCGGGCCTGCGTGGTGGACACTCGGGCGTGAACATCCACGAGCAGCGCGCAAACGCCAACGTGCTCCTGACCCGTTTTTTGCAGGCCGTCGAGGTAGCCGTCGCGCACGGGGGCAAACCCTACTTCTCGCTTGCCTCAATCACCGGCGGCAGCGCCCACAACGCGATCCCTCGCGATGCCGAGGCGACGCTCGTGCTCTCGTCCGAGCACAAGGGGCAGCTTGCAGAGTTCGTCGCGGACTTCGAGCAAACACTCCAGGCCGAGCACGCCTCGATCGAGCCCGGTCTCGCGCTCACGGTGTCCGAGTGCGAGACCCCACCCGAAGTCATGACCGACGAGAGCGCCCGTCGTCTGCTCGACCTGCTCGCGGCACTGCCGCACGGTGTCCTTCGGATGAGTGCGGATGTTGAAGGCCTTGTCGAAACATCGACCAACCTCGCAACCATCAAGATCAAGGATGGAGTCGAGATCGGCACGAGCCAACGAAGCTCCTTTTCCTCACGCCTCGCGCAAGCCGCCGGGCAGGTCACCGCCGCAGCGCGCCTTGCCGGGGCAAGCGTTCGCGTCGATTCGCGTTACCCGGCCTGGGAGCCCGACATGGAGAGTTCGCTCCTATCGCGTGCGAAGAAGGTCTACAACGAGCAGTTTGGCAGCGACCCGGTGATCGAGGTCATTCACGCCGGACTCGAGTGCGGCGTAATCGGAGCAAAATACCCGGGGATGGAGATGATCAGCTTTGGGCCTACCATCACCGGCGCCCACTCACCCGACGAACGCCTGCAGGTGAGTACGCTCTCGCGAGCGTGGCAGTTGCTCGCGGCGTTACTCGCCTCGTACGGGGGGTAGGCTCCCCTACCGCGACGCCGGGCGTACCGTTCGGCGAGGTTGCTACACCGCGTGGCGGGTGAGTAGCTCGCCGAGCCGTGCGACGCCCTCTTGCAGCACCGACTCTGGTGAGAGAAAACTCACGATAAGCACGGTCTCCTCTTCGAGACCGTAGAGGTAGCCTGGGTGCAGGTTGAGGTGATACTCCTCGAGCGCGCTCACGACGAGTTGCTCGTCGTCTTTACTCGCAGCGAGCGCTTCGTCGACGATGTGGATCGGCAGGTGGATTCCCGCGGCAGGCGGCTCGTGGGAGACAACACCCGGCAGCCTGTCCTCGAGGCGGCGAAGCGCCCCGAGAAGTACCTCTCTGCGCCTCGCCACCTCCCCGACGATTCGGTCGGTCTCGTAAGAGCCGGACTCGAGCATTCTCGTCACGAGGTGCTGGCTCAAGGGCGATCCGTTGAGGTAGAGATCGTTCTCTACCTCGAGTTGCTCGCGTGCCTCGGCACGCCACCGCTCGGGGCCGGAGAGGGCGATCCAACTCACCTTGAGATCGGGGCTCGCGAAGAGCTTGCTCGCTCCGTTAATCGTGAATCCGCGGATGTCGGGCCGGATCGCCGCCGGACGCGGAAGCTCCTCGCCCGCAGCGCTCTCGTAGCGATACTCGCTGAATACTTCATCCACAATGAGTAAGACGTCGTGCTCTCGACAGAGCTCTGCGACCGCCTCACTTTTCTCGCGCGAGAGAATGTGCCCCGTTGGGTTGTTGGGTGAGATCACGACCAGCGCCCCCGTGTTGACCCCCAGTGCCGTAGACAGACTCTCGAGATCCGGCTGCCACTGCTGGTCTGGAGAGAGATCGTAGTAGGAAACCGCAAGTCCGCACCGCCGCGCCACTTCCTCAAAGAGCGGGTATCCGGGGCGGGGGAGCACGACCCCGGCTCCCCGCTTCAGCAGGCCCGAGAAGATGTGACTGTAGCTCTCGCTCGCACTCGCGGTTGCCACCAGATCGGTGGGCGCGATCGTAAACCCGCGCGCGTCGTACCAGGCCGCCACGGCCTCGCGCAAGCTCGCGCTTCCTGCCGGATCGGGCGCGTAGCGCCTGAGCGTTGGGGTCTCGAAATACTCGGCGCTCCAGCGGGCAAGCGCGTCCGTGTCATAGGACAGACCGCACTCGTGAAAGTTCGTATTGATCAGGTTGATGAAATCTGGTGCTGCTGCGGCCGCCTCGAGTGCGTTACCGTAGCGATTCATAGAACTCGTGAATCGTGGTGGCAGTCTCGCGAGCGATCCGCGGTGCGGCAAAGAAGTCGTCGTGCCCGATCTCGCGCGTCGCGGGCCAAAGCACAATGCGGCTACCGAGCAGCTCGCCCATCGCCACGCTTTGCTCGACGGGTGTGATCTGATCGGCGCCGCTTGCGATAAGCAAGCTCGGGACCGACAAGCGTCCCTCGAGCAGGTCGGTGTGAAACCAGCGGCGCGCGAAGGTGAGTTCCTGCAGGCCCGGCGCCTCCGGGACGGCTTCTGCAAAGATCCGTTTTTGCACGTCGAGAGGGGTTTTGCTCGAGAAGAAGCGGGGGCGCACGAGAGCCGGTGGGAGCAGTCGGTAGCGAAGCAAAAAGCGGAGGAAGGGGCCCGGGACGTTGTCGCGCTCGCCGTACGGGGGAGCGAGCATAACCACGCCCGCGACGGTCGAGTTGCTGAGCTCCTGCGCCGCGAGTGCGGCAGCGACGGCACCCATGCTGTGGCCGACCAGGACGGCCGGCGCCTCGGTGTGTTCTGCAAACGAGACGGTTGCCGTCTTTGCCTGGGCAATGAGCTCGACTGCCGAGCTCGCCTCGAGGTTGACCGCCGATGTGATTCCAACGCCGTCGCCGAGGTAGTCGCGGATCGGCTTCCAGATCTGCCCGCGCACTCCATACCCGTGAAAGAAGAGGACTCCACCCGGTTTCATATCGCCGCATATACTACTATGATTTTTGTGCGATATGTTCCACTGAAAGGAGAAAGTATGAGAAACATCGTAATCCTCGCCCTGGTCTTTGGCATCGTGGGATTGGTGATAGGCTACCTGATCTTTGCCCGCGCACCGCTGACCGGTGAACTGATCGCTGTTGGTGATCTCTTGGGACAACCACGCGATTTGTTGGGCGAGCTCGTAAACGATGTTCTCAAGATCGAGCAGATCAGACGCAACATCCTCCTCACCGGCCTCGGCGGTGTGGTAGTCGGCATTGTCCTCGGTGCGGTGATGGGGCGCGGGCGGCGCTGATTTGATCGTGAACGCAACACGGCGCCGGACGACGCTCCGTGAAGTTGCAGCGGTCCAGCTTTGTCGGCCCCTTAGCTCACGAGCCGAGCAGGAGCGTAATCGCGGTTGATGCTCCGGTCACCAGGGTGACGATAAGCGTGAGCCACCCGATCATTCGTGATTGAGCCTGAGTCAGCCGCTCGAAGCGGGTATCGACCTGCTCGAATCGCTTGTCCATCTGCTCAAAGCGGGAGAGCATGTCTGCGCGCAGGTCCTCGAACCGTTTGTCGACCTGCTCAAATCGCTTTTCCATGTACTCAAAGCCCTGAGCCATGAGCTGGCGGCTCGCCTTAAGCTCTTCCTCTACCCGGACTACGCGTTCGAAGGTGTTTTGAGCCAGAAGTGAATCGGTCGTCGGAACCACTTCTTTCATCCATGCGCCGAGGATTTGCTTTACGTAACCGCCAATCTGGTTTAGTTGCTGCTCAGACAGTTCCATCGCTTCACTCATCTGCACTCCTCACCATGCATAACGTGGCGATTTGCGCTCCTGCTTCAGTATAGCTGCAAATCGGAGCGGAAATCGAGAGGGACGGAGGAATACCCGGTCGCACCGCGGTTTCTGTTGACGATTCCAGACGGTAGGGCTATTTTAGTTGCGACCGCAACTATATGGAGGAATCATGACGATAGGCCTATTTGGAGCGACGGGAAAGACCGGGAGCCGCGTACTCGAGCAGGCGCTCGAAGCAGGGCATCATGTGAAGGCGCTTGTTCGGAGCCCGGATAAGCTCACGACAACGAGTGACAAGCTCGAGGTCATCAAGGGCGATATGACCGACCGCGCAGACGCTGAGAAAACCGTCAGCGGAGTGGACGCAGTGATCATGGCGGCCGGACCGGTAAAGGGAAGCCCAACAGACATGCTCGTGAATGCGGCAAACGCGATTGTGGGCGCGATGAAGAGTGCCGGCAGCAAGCGTCTGGTCTGGCTGACCGGGGCAGGGGTGCTCGATGAGCGAGACGGAAAGGCGTTCAGCAGGAATCTCATCCGAGGAATCATGAAGATCGCGGCTGGGAAGGTATTGAAGGCGAGCGAAAATGCGTACGAGATCGTACGAGCCTCTGGTCTCGACTATACCATCGTTCGCCCGCCCATGCTTGCAGACGAACCAGGAGGGATCAACCTTACCGGTAGCTACACGCCTCCAAAACCAATACCGGTTGGGCGTGGTGATCTCGCGGCATTTCTCTTGAACACGGCGGTGACCGGCGAGTGGGTCAAAGAGAGTCCGCTGGTCTCGTACACGGAGAAGAAGTGAGCGAAGCGAATGGCATACTGGTAACTGGTGCTACGGGAAACGTTGGCTCCGAGGTTTGCAAGAATCTGCAGGAGAGCGGCCGCCCGATCTACGGTGCGGTGATTGCGCCCGAGGTGAACGAAGACGGCACTCCTACCGAGCGCACCGCTTCACGTCTCTACGGATCGGAGCCGCGAGGATTCGACTTTACAAATGAGTCGACGTGGGCTTCCGCGCTCGAAGGCGTGCAGAAGGTGTTTCTCATGCGCCCGCCGCACATCTCCAAGATCAAGCGCGACATGTATCCCTTTATGCAGTTCATGAAGGAGCGGGGCATTGAGCATGTGGTCTTCCTCTCGGTGCAGGGGGTCGAGAACAACAAGATGATTCCGCACTACAAGGTAGAGGAGTCGATCCTCGAGCTCGGAATCCCGTACACCTTTATTCGTCCCTCATTCTTCATGCAGAACATGAGCACCACGCATCTTTCTGAGATTCGTGACGAGTCGCGGATCTTTGTCCCTGCGGGCGACGGGGTGACGAACTTCATCGATGTGCGCGATATCGGTGAGGCGGTGGCTCGTGCTCTGCTCGGGGATGAGCACAAAAACAGGGCGTATACGGTAACGGGCGAGGTAAGCTACAGCTACTACGAGGTAGCCGAACGTTTAAGCGAGATACTCGGGCGCACGATCACGTACGAGCCGGCGCGTGCGATTCCTTTCCTGCGCTATCAGAAGAAGCAAGGAAGAAAGCTCGGCCACGCGCTTGTGATGTACGTGCTCTACTCGGTCACACGTCTCGGAAAGGCGGGAGTGGCAACTGAGGCCTTTGGAGAGTTGACCGGACGAAAGCCTCGTTCCCTCGACGAGTTCATTCGTGATCATAAAGCGGCCCTTGGCGCGGCGGTCTCGTGAGTGAGTGTCCCGGGGATACCGATTCGCGCTTTGGGGCCTTGATCTGGAGACCGACACGCAGGAGGTTCTCGCGTGGAGGAAGCCTACCGTCCTCGGGGTCAATCCACGCGATCCTCCTGCCCGTTCAGCCGAAGTAGCGACTATGCCTACGGCGAGGGAAAGTCTGCCGGATCGAGCGGCAATCCAAGTTCGGCTAAGAACTCAGTCTCATTGGTCGGGAACGCGATAATGTCGTTCGCGGCAACATTGACCGTAGCATCAAGCTCTGCCAGCCAATCGTCTAACTTCAACTGCAGGTCGTCTATTTGTGCTTGGGAGTCGAGCCCAACAATTGCGTTATCCGACTCGAGGATGGCTAAGTCCTCACCTACAAACGTCTTCCCCGATACCCAGGTTGAATACTCGCCGACGTCCCACGGGCGCGACGAATCATAGGTGGAAGAGTCGTAAACATACTGGACAACCTCTCCCTGAGAGGTGAGATCGAGATCCGTGCCGACGTCAAATGTGTCATTTCCATCACTC
>JBMCTC010000101.1:0-9782 GCA_048624115.1 Spirochaetota bacterium | reverse complement strand
TACCCTGGGAACGAGCGGTTTCCATGTAGTCTTCGGAGAACTTCTCGAGGCTGCGCTCGAAGAGATCCCATTCATCGCCTTTGGGTATGAGCATGACGATGCCGTCAACCTTCTTGATGTGGACTGAGTCGCCGGCGAAGGCGTACTCCTTGGGCAGTCGAACTGCCTGACTTCTACCGTTGACGAATAGCTTTGCCGTATCCATGGAGTACCTCCAAGCATGGTATCTACCATAGTATATATCTCAGAAAGGACGGAGAACAAGATCAATGCTCGTGTTGCGGTGCTGGTGGCATCGCGGAAACAGAGAATCCCTGCGCGAGTCCTTGATGGACCTGGACGACACACAATGCGGCGTCCGCGACCCGTACGTCTACGTAGCCAACCTGGGGGTAGCGGAGGAGACTGAGGGGCGCGCCGACGCGGGAGCGTCGGCATGGAGTGCTTGCAGCGCTTCCGCCATGGGACGTGAGTTACGGAGCCGAGGGGCGCGCCCCGGTCCGGCGAAGCCGGGCAGGCTCCGGAGCGAGGGGGAACGGCGTGCGTGGAGATTGCGGGTCGGGTGGTGCTCGTCGGGAGAATGGCGGCGTTCCCCCTCTTGGCTCTTTCTGGTATATTCAAAGAATATTATACAGGAGGACGTATGGAGTATCGGAACTTGGGGCGATCGGGGTTGAAGGTGAGTGCGCTCAGCTATGGGGCGTGGGTCACCTTTGACACGCAGTTGCAGGTCGATGAGGCGCGCAAGTGCATGGTGGCCGCCTACGACGCCGGGGTGAACTTTTTTGACAACGCTGAGGCGTACGCCGGCGGAAAGGCCGAGACGATTATGGGCGAGGTGCTCAAGCAGAATGGCTGGCGGCGAGATAGCTATATTGTCTCGTCGAAGGTCTTTTTTGGCTCGACTGAGGAGCGAAAGCCGACGCAGCGCGGCTTGAGTCGAAAGCATGTTGTCGAGGCGTGCGATCAGGCGCTCGAGCGATTGCAGTTGGACTACCTCGACCTCTACTACTGCCACAGGCCCGATCCCGAGACGCCGATCGAGGAGACGGTGTGGAGCATGCACAATCTCATCATCCAGGGGAAGGTGCTCTACTGGGGGACGAGCGAGTGGAGCGCGCAGCAGATCACCCAGGCGCATCAGGTGGCTCGGCAGTACAATCTGATTCCGCCGCTCATGGAGCAGCCGCAGTACAACATGCTTCATCGCGAACGCTTCGAGGCTGAGTACGCGCCGCTCTATCGCGACTACGGCCTGGGTACGACGATTTGGTCTCCGCTCGCCTCGGGGCTTTTGACCGGGAAGTACAACGATGGGATCCCTGAAGACTCGCGGATGAATCTGCCCGGCTACGAGTGGCTTCGAAAGATGCTCGACGGGCCCGAGGGTCAGGAGAAGCTTGCGAAGGTCAAGAAGCTCGGCGTGGTTGCAGACGACCTCGGCGTGCCGATGGCGCAGATGGCCCTTGCCTGGGCGCTGAAGAACCCCAACGTGAGCACGGTCATCACCGGCGCTTCGAAGGTCTCGCAGGTCGAGAGCAACATGAAGGCGCTCGACGTGGTGCCGGAGCTCACCGACGAGGTGATGGAGCGGATCGAGGGGATTTTGGAGCCGGAGGGGGCGGTATGACGGGGAAGCGAAAAAGGTTGTTGGGTTGGGGCATTGTCGCCACGACGGTGTTTGTGGCTGGATGCGCCTCCTTGCCGGAACCTGCTGATCCGGAGTACGGACTCCTGGTCATTCCCGTTCGTCACGAAAACGAAACGAGCAGGGAGTACTTCGGTCACTATAAGCTGGCTGTCAAGGGCGCGGCGCGAAGGTACACTCACGACATGCTCGTGCCCGAACGTACGATGGTCGTGGTGCAGCTACCGCCGGGCAGATACACAATCGAGACCATCTTCTGGTACAAGGATGCGGAGCAGTGGCCGCACGTGGTAACCATTGAATCGGCGCTGGTGCGTCCCGGACGGATCACAATAAATGATCAGTATGCTCTTGTCGCGTTGGTCGAAGAGGACGGCCAGTACTCTATGCCCCAGCGGTGGATGCCCACACCGTCGCAGATGCGAGCTGAGTACACCGACCGTTTGCGACGCGCGAGAAACTCGGAGCTCTGGGAGTTCTGAAGCCGCCGATCATAAACCGGGGCAGCGTAACACTCTCTCTTGACCACAGATGAATCGTCTTTGTAGTATCGATATCTCAATATCGAATCAAGGAGATTTTATGGATGTGAATGCAAGAGTCCGAACTGGTCTGTTCGTAGCGCTGCTCGCGTTGAGCGGTGCCCTGCTCGTCGCGGAGGGCGACGCCGACAGTGTTTCTGCGGCTTCGGCCGGGGCGTACTACTACGACGAAAGCTCCCTCGAGGGTGAAGCGCTCTACGACCTGATGGCGTCGCGGCAGGCCGCGTTTGTCTGGTCTACGGTGAATGAGGACGGTAGCCCGAACGCCTCGGTTATGGTTCCCGGGGTTGTCGATCGTCGAGCTGGTGTCATTGCCCAGAGCTTTGGAGGCGGCGGAAACCAGACGATCGAGAACATCAAGAATGGCGACCTGGCTGTCCTGACCGTTTATCAGCACAACCCCGAGGCGGAGGACCGGCTCGAGCGCAACATCGGCGCACGCATCGTGATCGAGTACGTGAGCTCGCGCTCACAACAAGAGCGTCTGCTCGAGCAGTATCAGGCGATGAACGAGCGCGCGACTTTAGAGAACACGGTATTTATGCGCATCGTGAGGGTGCTGCCGATCGGGTAAGCGCAACATGGCGGTGACCGGAGTCACCGCCTTTTTTTTGCTCGTGTGTTGGGTGTGGCTTTCCGGCTACCGGAATTGCGATAGCGCCCACTCGCTCATGAGATCGAGCGCCTCAGGGGCAACTGTCGTCTCGATCTGCGAGTACTCTTCTACTCCCCCTGTCTGGGCGGGCTGCAAGAGATGGTTGAGCCCCTCGAGTTCGCGGACGGTGAACGTCTCGGTCGGAGCAGCCTCCAAGGCGGCTCGTATAGCAGGAAGGTTGTCTTCGGGCGGTACCTGCCGGTCGAGTTCGCCGATGATCGCGAGTACGGGGGCCTCGATCTGCCGAAGCGCCGTGGCTGGATCGTAGCGTAGGAAGGAGCGATACCACGGCGAGAGCAGCGCGCCGAGCTGCAGCTCGACCTGACGCTCGGACAGACCTGCATCTGTGAGCGCTGTCATGATCTCGCCGCGAATCTCGTCGCCAGGCGCATCAGAGAGCAAGAGATCATAAATCTGGCGATTGACCTGCTCTGCCGCGTCAATCTGAGACTGGCTCGCGCCTTGTGCGCGAAGAAGCGCCTTGCTCTGCATGATCAGGAGCTCGTCCCCAGGGACGCCGGGCGCGCCCATCAGTATGTGAAAGGCTGGGGGGACGAGGGTGTCCGTGTCCAAGTTCGTGTCGGTGCCCGCGCGCAGCTCGGCTGCAACCATGGGCGCAATCACGCCGCCCTCACTGTGGCCTAAGAGCCCGATCCGACCGGAGTCGACAAATGGCTGTCGGGCGAGGTAGCGATAGGCAGCGAGTGCATCGTGAGCAAAATCCTCGCTCGTTGCGTCTGCAAGCGTCTCACGCCCGCCGGATTCCCCGACGCCTCGATCGTCGTAGCGAAGCACGGCAAACCCGGAGCGGGTCAGGGCGTCGGCAATGACCAGGAACGGCTTGTGGCCGAATACCTCTTCGTTGCGGTCCTGCTGCCCGCTGCCGGAGATCAGCACAACGCCGGGGAAGGGGCCGTTCCCGGAGGGATACGTAATGGTTCCGGCCAGGGTGAAGCCCTCCCGTTCGTTCTCGAACGTCACGTTCGTGCTCTCGTAGGGGAATGGAGCAGTTGGCTCCTGAGGGCGAGCGGTTGGACGGCTTGGCTGGGGTTGCGCCTGCGCTCGAGACTCACTCGCCGCTTCACCTCGAGACGCGGCTTCACCGGTGCGCTCGAGTACGAGATCGACCTCGGCGCCGCCCTGTTTCCACACGCCGTCGATTCTGTCTTGCGCATCGTTCACGGTGCCTTGGTATTGGGCACTCATCACGGGTGCGCCGAGCGTGAGGGTGTTGCCCTCGAGCGATGCCTCGGGGATCGGGATTCCCGTTGCACCCTGATCGGGGCTGTCCATGGTCACCTGTACGTCGCCCCCATCGACCTCGTCAATATGAAAGACGAGCAGGATGCTCTGGCCCCCGGCGCTCAAGGTTCCTTGCCAGGTGCCTGCGAGTTCTGCGAGGGCCCTCGTGTTCATCGAAGCCTCCTGCGTGCGTTCATTGGTCTCCGTCGTGCCGCAGCTCATCAGCGCGATGAGCACAAGAATCCCAACAGAAAGCCTGTAGACGCTGTTTCTAGTGTTCTTTTTCATTCTTTTCCTCGTCTGTAGTAAACCGGAGGAAATGTCAATATTCAATGATCCAAACATGGAACGCAGTGAGAAGCTCGAGATCTGTGAAGAAGCCCAAAAGCAAGTGGCCCACCGCGTTAGGTATTGTTTTAAGCTGGAGTCATGAAAAGCAAGGTTGCCTTACTCTCATTGGTTGCTGGGTCAATCATTCTCGCCGGCTGCTCGACGTTGCCGAGACCATCAAGCCCAGATGAAGGATTGCTTGTCATCGCCGTAAGGCACGCGAATGAAACCGGCGACGACTACTTCGGCAACTACAAGCTCGCGATAAAGGACGGGGACGAACGCCACTCATTCCAGACACTGACCGAAGACCGCTCGCTCGTTGTAGCTGCCGTTCCAGCGGGAGGCCCGTATACCCTCGAGACGGAGTTCTGGTATGAGTCGGGTGCACGAGCCGGCACGTTTCAGCGGCACTCCTCCACTATCGTCAGAGCCGGTGTTCGGCATTGATTGCGTTATTGATAGTCGAGCTACGAAAAGATGAAGATTTCAGTGGGTGGAAGATCTACGCACCGTAGTCGCGGGGTCTCAGGCAAATCGACAGGAGCCCAGCGAAGCTGGGCCCGGTTATTAGGGTATTGCGGCTGGTTTAGTATCCTCGGTCGAAGCCGCGGTCGGAGCGTTCTTGGCGTTCCCTGGCCTCGTTTACCTTCAGCATTCGCCCTTCGAACTCAGTTCCGTTCAGAGCGGCAATTGCTGCAGACGCAGAGTCTGCATCATTCATCTCCACGAATCCAAACCCGCGGGAGCGGCCGGTGTCCCGATCGGTAAGAATCACGGCAGAAACAACCTCACCAAATTGAGAGAAGAGTGATCGGAGACTCTCCTGCTCGGTTCGGTAGTTCAAGTTGCCCACGTAGAGCTTGTTAGCCATTAGCTAACTCCTTTCCGGGCTCTAAGACCCAATCTGAAGTATTCGCCGCACAGTATGGGCATTCTGCACATCTTATGCAAGCAATGTTTTTGGTAACAGAGGGTTCCCGTTCGCGACATGAAATAAGAACTTGAGAACGCAGGTTCACGAGTCTTCGTGAACCGAGGAGGATTTATGAAGAAATTACTCGTTGTTCTGGTATTGGTCGTGGCGGTTACCGGCATGGCTTCTGCCATGGACTTTTGGATTGGTGGCAACGCGCATTTCGCAAGCGTCATTCAACCTGACGACGTGAAAAACGTTCGGCCTGAGGGTCTAGCCCCGTCGGACTTTGCCTTTGGTGCAGAGGGCAGGCTCTACCTAAACGCGCTTACCGGTTCGGCCGTGGCAACGTTCTTGCCCGGCAGTTCCTTTCGTGCGCCGCGGGTAGCACTGTTGACGGATGTCGGGCTGACGCTCGAGTTGCCGCTTATCCGTGCAGGCATTGGAGTTGGACCAAACTTCCTGGTCGCCTTTGGTGACGATACTCAGGCGGCGCGAGCCGGCGCAAACCTTCGCGCAACCGCCGATGTGGTGCTCGGAGAGCTCTCGCTCGGCTTGAGCTGGTTTACGAACGTCGAGCTCACCGGTCAGAGCATAGGCGAGGCGTTCAGCGATCCAAGCGGATTCTTGGGAATTACAATTCTTCAGAAGTTGTAATACTGCGCCAAAAACGGATACTATCTCTTAGCACTGCCGGATCTCGCACAGGAGATCCGGCTTTTTTTGGAGCACTCATGAAACGATCGATACTGATACTTACCGTAGTTACCGCTCTCGTGGCGGCCGCGTGCAAGAGCGATACGCCGGCCGTCAGCCAAGAAGAGGCCGAGCAAGCGTTCTTAGTCAGCTACAGCGCATTGGTTGTCGGTTCGATGACGGCCGCATTTGATCGACCGCTGCCCGGCATCGAGATAGACCGAGAGGAGCGAACGCTCACCTACCGCGAGTTCGATGTGTCGGACATGGGCACCGCCTACGAGTCGCTCTCCGGAACTGTTCAGGCCGATGACAACGTCTCGTCGATCGAGTTCGAGCTCGATGGAGGTCTGGCTCGAAACATCAGCTTCGAAGTGGCTGCAGACGCGATGTTCCAGGGCGACCGGATCCAGAACGATATCGAGGTTAACGGTCGCAGTTTCGAAATCGACATCGATCGCTCGGTCATCGAGTAGTCGATGCCGTTCAGAGGTACCCGGATATGCGGCGCACGGCGCGTGGGATCGCATCCTGCGCGTGGTCGGGTGTCTTGCTCTCACTCTGATAATCAAACTGCCAGGTAAACGCCTCGAGGTCTTCGCCGATCCGAGCCAACTGCTCGTGCTCCACGGCAAAGAGGGCCTCGTGCCAGGCTGCGAGGTCCGCCGGGGCCAACACCTCTGCTCCCATTTCAATCACGAGGGGCAGGTGATGCAGGCAGAACCCTGAGGATTCTCGCAACGCCGCTGCAAACTCAGGTTCATCGGCAAAGAGCTTTGCAATTGTGTACGCGTAGTTGAGCACGTTGTAGCGAATGCGTTCGCACATCAGACAGTCACGCTCCTGCGAACGCAAAAACTCCACGAGAGGAGCGACCGCCTTGGGCGCGCCGCGCTTGATCTTTCCTACGCCCTTCTCGTAACTCGCCAGGCGATCCGCCAACGACTCGATGTGCGTCTTCAGAGCCAACGAGTACCCGAGCTTACCCGTACCCTCGGCAAGCATATGAAAGTGTCGCGGGCAGAAGCCCCGTTCGTTGAGCTTGACGCGCATTTCCGGAGCCATGATTGAGTTGCCGAGGAAGAACTTCTGATTGCGCTCCTCGCTCTGCTTTTCGAGGTAGCACAGCGTACACTCCGGTTGCGCTTCGTAGGCTTTCCACACGGGAATGGTCTGCAGCTCGTACTTCATGGTAACTCCGCCATTCTCTTGGTAACCGTCTCGAGGAGGTAACCGACTTGCCGCAGACCGATCCCGAGAGGATCCATTTCGATATACTCGTCGAGCCGATGCGCATTCGCCCCGTTTGTCAAACCCACGCAGACCGCCGGGACCCCAGCCGCAAAAAAGGCGTTGGCATCGGTACTGCCCGCGCGGATCTGCGGCTCGAGCCCCACCCTCACGAGCGCGCTCTTCGCGCACCCCACGAGCCAGTGCTCCTCTGAAATCGAGCCCGCCGGACGCCTACCGATCTGCGTGAGCGAGAACGCCGCGCGCTCGGTGCGTATTCTATCCTGGTCGGCAAAGCCGAGCGCAGCCCGTAGCTCTCGATCAAAGGCGGCAAGCCCCTCCTCCGTGGTGCTGCGCACATCTATCTCGGCCGATGCGGCGGCAGCAATCGTGTTCACGCTCGTACCCCCACGGATCGTCCCTATGGTGAACGTCGTTCGGGGTAGAGCCGGCGGCGTGAGATCGATAAGCGGGGCAAGAACGCGAACAATCTCATGCACGGCGCTCGCTCGGCCATGGTCTGCCCAGCTGTGGCCGCCGTCGGTCTGCGCGTCGAGCCGGTAGCGCTTTACGCCGATGCCCGCATTGTACACATTGCCAAGGGCGAGACCCTCGAGCACGATTGCCGCGGCGGGAAGGGAATGGTATCGACGTTCCAACTCGGGAAGCAGCGTTCGTATCCCGAGAAGATCGCCCAAGCCCTCTTCGGCTGCATTCGCGACGAGAAGCAATGGAACCGGGGGTTGCCAGCCGGTCGCGACGATTGCCTCGAGCACCACCACAAGCGCGGCCACCGCAACGCTGTTGTCGCCGAGCCCCGGCCCGTAGACTCGGCCGGCGTAGGTGTCGCGCCTCGACGCGAGGTCGGCTTCGGCACCAAAGACGGTGTCGGTGTGGGCAGAGAGCACTACTGGGGCAGTGGCGGAGGCGCCGGGAACGGTAACAATCACATTCGAAATGGGCCCATGCGCCTGTGATTCGCATCGCGTCTCGAGAAGCTCGATCCCAACCCCTCCACCCGCCGCTGTTGCCTGTTCGAACAGACCGAGCACAACCTCCGCACGCTTGGCCTCGCTGAGTGTTGGCGCCGCAACTGCCTGAATCTCGAGCGCGAGTTCGAGCACGTGATCTGGGTCGGCCGCGGCAATCGCCGACGATAGCTTCATGGGGCGATAATAGGCCGCTCCGATCGATGGTTGCAACCGCCTGCTCCCTGTCGTACTTTTGAAGAGTGACAACTACCGAGCGCATCGTGAACTCGCTCATGAGAACACTCTTCCGTATCGTCTTCAAGATCGACGCCCGGGAGCTCCGAAAACTGCCGAGCGAAGGTCCGGCGGTCATCATGTCGAACCACACTTCAAATCTCGAGGGTCCAGCATACTACGTGTTCATCCAACCGGCGCGAGCTACCGCACTCGGCAAAATCGAGTTGTGGAAGAATCCCTTCACGCGCTTTTTTATGCAAGTGTGGAACATCATCCCACTGCGACGCGGCCAGGTCGATCGAAAGGCCATCAGAAAGACGATGCAGGCACTCGATGACCGCTACATTATCGGGATTGCGCCGGAGGGAAAGCGAAGCCGCGACGGGTCGATGCGGCAGGCCCACCCCGGAGTGGCGCTTCTGGCTTCACGGAAGCGGGTACCCATCTACCCAGTAGCTCACTGGGGCTTCGTAGATTTTCTGCCGTGTCTCAAGCGACTGCGTCGCGCCCGTGTGTCGTTTCGGGTCGGCGAGCCGTTCTGCGTGAAGCAGAGCGATTCCGGACGACCCTCGTCGAATGAACTCCGCGAGATCACCGACGAGATGATGTACCGTCTTGCAGCCTTGCTTCCCGAGCATCTTCGCGGCTATTATGCCGACTTATCAAAGATGCAGAGTAAACACCTCGAAACGGTGTGCAAGTAAGTAAAGAGGAACTCATGAGCAAGGCGATGCGGATCATCCAAGCCGGCATGGGTTGCTTTGGGCGCAACTGGTGTACGACCAAGGTAGCACCGTCACCCGAAGTTGAGGCGGTAGCTTTTGTAGACGCAAGCGCCGACGCTCGCGAGTGCTGCGTCCGCGAGATCGTGAGCGCCATACGCGAGGGCCGGGAACCGATCACCGCTGGAGCGCTCAATATCGGCAGCATTGGACTGACATACGCGGCAATCGAGGCTTCCGAAACCGAGGGCTGGGTAACGGTAGAGCGGTAGCCGAGGTTCGTCGGCTTGCGAACTACTCTATTGTCCCAGGCTTTTCGAGAACGAGATTCTTCGCGGCACACTGGTGACCAAGCGCAACCGCCTCGCCGAGTTCGAGCCCTCGCGCCCATCCGGCGAGGATTCCGGCCGTCACGGCATCGCCACACCCAATCGCGTTTACGGGCTCAGCAGAAACGATCTCCACCAGCTCGGTGGAGCCGTTCTGTGCGACAACCGTCGAACGACTTCCATTCGTCAGCACAAAACTCGTGCCGCTCTTCGAGAGGTCGGCAAGCTTTGCGAAGAGCTCATCCGGGAGCTCGTTCGTCGGAC
>JBMCTC010000100.1:0-9826 GCA_048624115.1 Spirochaetota bacterium | reverse complement strand
CTCTGCGGGCTTCCCGGCTCAGCTTCTGTTTCACTGACCTGCACAAACATTTCGAGAAACAGGTCGGTCCCGAGATATCGACCGGCAAACAGGGTCGTATTGTCCAGGTACTGTCCAAGAGATGGCACCGTGGTGTCAAGTGGTACGGCCGCGTTTTGGTCGATCACCCCGCGAAGCAGGTTCTGGAAAAGTTGCGTCCGTATGCTAAAAAGATCAAGCTGGAGCGCGTCGCGAACACTGCGTTCGAAGTTCCGAATAAGCCCGAACTGACTGACAAAATCACTGGTCAGGAGCACGGCTTGCGAAAAATCGATGGGTTCGCCGCTCTCACCGATAAACACAGTGCCGCCGAGAAGCGCAAGAATATCGGTCTCGCTCAGCGGCGGGTCACTTCGCCATCGAGGACTAAACTCGCTCAGGGGATTCTCATCCGCGACCAGGTAGATCCGTACGGGCCCCTCTTCGGAAATCTCGCGAATCTCTGCCTGTACGCTTAATCTGGGGTCGAACTCGGTCTGATCTTCCGCAAAGATGATCTCTCCCTCGGTAATGTAGAAGCTTCGATCGAAGTAGAATATCTCGCCTCCCTGGATCCCTACCGTGCCGTCAACACCAAACGATCCAGTCTCGCTCTGAACCGCAATCGTGACGGTTTCTCCGGCCGCGGCAAAGCCACGCAGGATCGGTACGTTCTCATTCGGCCACAAGAACTCGACCCCCCGTCCCGACTCAATCGTCAGGCCAATGGTCGTATCCTGATCGATTTCATCATCGTCCCTGTCCGCCTCTCCGATCGCAATGGCCGTGCTCGACGCTGTTATATCTCCAACCAATGCAAAGCTCCCACGGTCACCGCGCAACTCAATCTCGCCGATCGCGTCCCCTCGAACCAAGACTCCACCGAAAACCGAGTCCACTGGAAGTGGCCGACCGCCGACGGTGGCGATCCGTACCTGATACTGTTCCACGCCCCATCGATCGAACACGAGTTGCGCGCCAACTAGTGCGGCAGCGTCGCCGGCTGGAACTCGCGATTCGCGAATTGTCAGAAGTTTCTCCTCAAAGACCAAGAACACGCGGGATGGACCCAACGCCACAGGGATGAGATCGACTCTGCCGGTAACATCGCGAGCGACGAGCGTTCCATAGAAGTCCGGATCATTGATCGGGCCGACAATGCGCACGCTTCCTTCCGCCTGGCCGCCGTCGATCGCGAACTCAGCGTCGTCGAAAACGGCAGCAAACCGATTGATGTCGACCTCAACATCGATGAGGTCCATCTCGAGACGTCCGGACGAGAGGTATCCGATGGCTTCGAACGCCAAGGGCAATGCGCCACCTATCGTAGCCTCGAAGTCACCCGCGGGTGAAAAGCGAGCTTGAATCGCCGAATCGGGTCCGCCCTCGATGACCGTAAATCCGTTCTCACGATCGATCGAGAACTCCCAATCCGTCAGGCCGTCGCTCTCGGTGATTGAGGGAAGCCCGGAGACAACCGCCTGCGCATCGAGATCGTTCGACAAGATGTCGACGTATTGATCGAGTCGAGCATATATTGCTTGCGCCGCGAGCGTAACGCTGAGCGGCCGACGGTCGCGCGACTGTGTCACGGTTGCCTCTACGGCAACGCGGTTTGTGGGCAGACTCACTCCTGCAGAGAAATTGTCGACCCGCGTGCGGCCGAACTGTCCGCGGGCTTGCTCGATTGTAGCGGTACGACGGTCGGCCCGAATCGTTGCTTCGAAGTTCAGCGGATCGTTGTTGAACCGACCGTCTACCAGACTGAGCTCTCCAGCGAGGGTCGGATCGTCGAGGTCACCGCGCAGAGCCACGTCTGCGTGGACGCCTCCCGAAAAGCTTGTAATGCCAAATCGCTCTACAGGACTACCGCGGGCGAGCAGTTCGGACTCGATTGACGCGTCACTTACGACGCCCGACAAGATGTACCATTCCCCTTGTGGGTATTGCGTGTTCTCAACGGAAATCTGAAAGGAAGCAAATCCCTCATCCAAGTCCCACTCCGCCTCTCCACCGCCTGTGAGCGACGAAAACTGATCGGCGTACCGAATCTCCTCGAAGGAGGCTCCGCTCTGACTAACCGAACCGCTCAGACTGAGCGCGATGTCGGTGAGTGTCTCCGTCGAAAAGCCGCTCACCTCCAGCGCTTCGAGATTCGCGCTCCAATTCCTGTTGTTGAAGAAACGCCCGCTGGCATTCAGCGTCAAGTCTGCATTGCCACGGCCTACGCTCGGCAGGGGTATCTCCGCGTCGCTCTCGAGCGAAACGCTCCCGTCGGGACCAAACCGTAGCGAGAGGCGAGCGTCGCGCTCCCCTGCAATCTCCAGCAAGCGATCAGGCTCATACACGTACGTGAACCCGTACTCAACGCCGTCCAGAGCAATCTCACCCTCTCCTTCGATCGCGCCCCTTGCAAAGGTACCTGATATCGCGCCCTGGCCCGAGACACCCAGCATCCCGAAACGAAGGCCATCGACTCGGATGCGCTGCTCCTCGTATCCGCCTCGAAACGCGAGGTACTCAGAGCGATTCTGCAAATCCTCGACACGAAACTCGGATACCCGAACAACGGTACCTGACGTGAGGTCACTGGAAGCCCGCAAGGTGACCTCGGCATTGCTAAACAGCGCTTGAATCGTGTCTGTCTCGACTGCCGGAAAAAGGGCGGCTTGCATTGCGATTATGTCTTCAACATCTGCGCCAAGAAGTGCGAGCTCCGCGGAAAGCAGTGCCCATGTCTCGCTGTGGGTCGAATCGATCGCCAGCGTCGCCGGGTCCCCGCCGCCAAACGCCATTCCGAAGGAGACCCGAGCGTTCTCGCCATAGGAAATCCGTGCGTCAAGCCGCGGCACCATGACTCCGTTAAGCTCGAACGGAGCCGTGCTCATTACGACCTCTTCGGCAGCGCCGCCGAACGAGACGATGGTGGATAGCGGTTCGGTGCCGGAGAGAGAGAGTCGATCGACAACAAGCCGGCCACGAGGGCGTATCGGATCGAGCTCAATACTACCTTCGTACACGGCGGAGCCCTCCGGGCTGCGAAACGAGAGTTGCTCCACCTCGGCCACAGCTTCGTTTCCGTTCAGTCGAATCGCGACCGTTCCAGGAGGAATGGCTCCCGTACGGCTCGTATTTGAACTCAGCGAGACACCGTAAGTAGTGGAACCCGGGGTAGCGGTGATACTTGCCTGACCGCGAACTGGAAAGGAGAGAACCTCGTTGAAAGGAGACAGGGCTCCTTTGAATCGAATGATCCGAGCGAGCTCGAATCCATCGACCAAAACGCGCGCATAGGAGCTCTCCTCTTCCTCTGAAAAACGATAAAAGAGGTCAATCGGATCTCGACTCTGCACGTTCCGAATCTCGAGCCGCTCTTCGTCAAGGCGCACCTGAACGGTGACGTCGCTCAACTCAAAGAAATCACTCTCGACTGCGAGCACCCGCACTTCGGCCAACGTGGTCCCCAGCTCGAGGTCCACGGTGCCGGAGAGTTCAAACGCCCCGGAAAGGTCGTTGAGAAACAGCTCCGCGGCAAGATCCGACGCAGTGATTTCTCCATTCGCTCTGATCTGGAGAATCGAGTCTGCGAGATCGACGTCAAAGAAAAGATCTTGTACGCCGAACGACTGTTCGTCGGTGACAACCTCGACGTCGAGATTGCGCGCACTGACGATCAAATCGTCGGGTAGAGCGGCGCGGTCGGGGTCGGAGTTTTGCGCAAGAAGCTCGATGAAGGTGCTTTCGACCCGTTCGCTAAGCCGCGCGTCGATAAAGACGGTGGAATTGAGTATCCGAATCTCAGAAAACGCCTCGTCAAACCGTCCCTGCAAGAGCCTGAGTGGTCGATAGTAGAGGCGCAGGCGGTCTACACGAAGCAGGTCGGGCTCGCCCTCGTTGCCCCGAACGGTCAGACCCCGCACGCTGAGATAGTTGAGAATAGAGGGGGAGATACTCTGGTATGTTACTTCTCGTCCAAGAGCCCGTTCTATCTGCCCGAGCGCCGTTTCCCGTAGTTGCGATACCCGACGTGATATGAATTGCCGCACGGGACCGAGGGCAAGTAGCGCTGTCCCGATCAACAAAAAAACGGTGACCGTTTGGAACGCATGTCTACGTTTCAACCGCCGTTACCACCTTGATTGTCACCTCTCCGTACCTTAGTGTACCACAGCGAGAAGGTGGAAAAAAGTGACGCCCACAAAAGCAAGCCCGAAGATCTCCCGGTTTATTGTGTTCGAGGGACTCGACGGAGCCGGAACGACGACCCAAACGCGCATGCTCCACTCGAACCTGACTTCACGGGGCGTGCAAAGCGTTCTGACAAGTGAGCCCACGAGTAGCCCAATTGGACGCGTCCTGCGTGAGTATCTCTCCGGTAGCAACGCAATCGATCCTCGCACGATCGCCCATCTCTTCGCGGCAGATCGTTGCGAACACCTCTTCGGCTCGTCCGGGATAGTCGCCGACACTGCCCGCGGAAGCCTCGTGATCTGCGACCGCTACAAGTACAGCTCGCTCGCGTACCAGAGCGTAGACGCGGGCATCGATCTTGTTCGCGCGCTCAACAACGCATTCCCGGACCCTGCGGCACTGATCTATCTGCGCGTAGACCCAGAGACTGCAGAGGAACGGCTTGCGCACCGCTCATCGCGAGAGATCTACGAAGTACTAGAGTTTCAGCGACGGGTCGCCGCCAACTACGATCGAGAATTAGCGGCGGCACGAGCTCGGACCACTGTTATAGAGATAGACGGTCACAGGCCGGCGATAGAGATAGCGAACACGATTCTCGAGGAATTACGGGCGGCGTCGATACTAGAAGCATGAAGGCCCGCTATCTTGTAGCCGCTATCGCGTTTTTCTGCTCTCTCGGGGCAGCTCCCCGTGCGTGGAGTTACAAGCTGCTATACAAGGAGCAGCTCTACGACTTGAATCATCAACAGCTCTACATGTATCCCGAGGATTACGCGGCTAACATCGCCTGGCTCGAGCGCGCGCTTGCGGCCGACTTCGCAAACCCGCTCTATGCGTTCGCAGAGATCGAGAATGAACGCGAATGGGAGTTCTATCGCAACCTCTTCTGGATGCATCTGAACCTTCATATGGTAGACCAGTACCTCGGTTGGGCTGCCGGGTACGTCAAGTTCGATGCCCGTTTCTTCAATTACCCTTGGAAAGAGGATAATCTCGAGAGCTTACGGCGTGCAGAGAGTCTCTTTTAGATCGCGCGCAAGCAGCGAGATTCCCGTGGCTTCAGCTCGATGAGGTCCAGTACTGGGCAGATCAGAGCTACCGGATTCAAACCGGCGAGCTGGACTATGGGGCGATTATTTCTCGCCACCAAGAGCGGCTCGAAGAAGTCCGCGCGCAGTTTGAGGTAATGGACGAAACTACCTACTAAGCACGAGCAAGAGTCACACAAAGAGAGTTGCGTCGCCGTAGGAGAAAAAACGGTACTCTTTGGCAACAGCCTCGCGATAAGCCCGGAGTACATGTTCACGCGTGGCAAATGCGCTTACCAGCATGAGGAGCGTAGACTCCGGAGTGTGGAAGTTTGTGAACAGTGCATCAACGGCCTTGAACTCGTAGCCTGGGGTGATAAACAGGTCCGTGTCCTTCTTGATGGGAATCAGACATCCCTCGGTTGTACTCCATGCGCTCTCGAGCGTCCGAACCGACGTTGTTCCAACCGCCAGGATTTTTTTCCCCGACGCTCGAGCAGCGTTGAGGCGATCGGCAGTCTCGGCGCTGACTTCACAAACCTCGCTATGCATTACGTGCTCACTCACATTCTCTACCCGCACGGGAAGGAATGTGCCGATGCCCACATGCAATCGCACCCACTCCATCTCGATTCCTCGCGCATTGAGCTCAGACAAAAGCCCTTCGGTGAAGTGCAGTCCCGCCGTCGGCGCAGCAACCGAGCCGGGCTCCTTCGCGTAAACAGTTTGATAGCGCGACTCGTCTTCCGGCTCATCTGTCCGTTCGATATATGGCGGCAAGGGAACATGCCCATGCTGCTCGAAGTAGGACTCGGTGAGGGGCTCCTTGAACCGCAGCGTAACAGTCATCTCATTTTTCGCGAGGATGAACGCCGATCGCGATCCCGCAAACGAAAACAGTGTCTTCTCTTTCAGCCGACGCGTCTTCTGCGTCATCGCCGTCCACATCGTTCCCGGAGCGGCATTGTGTCCGGCCGAGACATCCTCGAGCAAGAGAAACTCCCGCGGGCGGTCATCACCGTCCGTGTGGCCATAGAGCCGGGCCTTCCGAACGCGACTGTCGTTGAAGACCATGACCAGACCCTCCGGAAAGAAGCTGGAGAGAAGCTCAGGGAGATCTGCAACCTGTTGATGACGAGTCGTTCCAGTTCGCCTGTCTATTACCATCAGTCGCGCTTGGTCGCGCGAATCGGATGGGTGCTGTGCAATGAGATGCTTCGGAAGGTCAAAAGAGAAGTCCGTTCTTTTCATCTGGAAACTCCATCCCGATGTGCTGATAGGCCTTTGGAGTTGCGACCCGCCCCCGCGGCGTTCGCTTCAAAAAGCCACGCTGAATCAAGTAGGGCTCGTAGAAGTCCTCAAGCGTGTCGATAGCCTCTCCGATGGAAATTGCGAGCGTCTCGGCGCCGACCGGCCCGCCGCCGTAGTTGACGATTACGGTGCGAAGGATCGCACGGTCGTGTTCTTCGAGGCCCTCGGGATCGATCTTGAGGCGTTTCATTCCTTCCGAGACAATGTCCGGAGTGACAATTCCATCTCCGAGAACCTGCGCAAAATCTCTCATCCGCCGCAGGATTCGGTTCGCAATCCGAGGCGTCCCTCGTGCGCACGAGGCCACGATGCGCACCGCTTCCGAGGTTATCCCGACCTCGAGGATCAACGCACTCCGATTGATAATCGAGATGAGATCCTCGAGCGAGTAATAGTTGATGCGGACCGTGATCCCAAAGCGGCTGTATAACGGTGCGGCCACGAGCCCGGCCTTTGTCGTAGCACCAACGAGCGTGAATGGTGGAAGTGGAATCCGGACGGTCCGAGCCGCGGGGCCCTGACCAATAATCCAGTCGAGCTCTCGATCCTCCATCGCGATGTAGAGCATCTCCTCGATAGCCGGCTTGAGTCGATGAATCTCATCGATGAGAAATACCGACTTCTCGGTGAGCGTCGTCAGTATGCCTGCGAGATCCTTCGGCTTGTCGAGCGCCGGCGCGCTTGTCACTTTAAACTCGGTGTGCATCTCATGGGACAAGATCGAGGCCAAGGTGGTCTTCCCGAGTCCAGGCGGGCCGCTGAGAAAGACGTGGTCAAGCGACTCGTCGCGCTCACGCGCCGCTTCGATGAACACACCGAGGTTGTTCTTGAGCTCCTGTTGTCCCTGAAACTCTTCCAGGCGTTGCGGCCGGAGCGTCATTTCCGAGGAGTCTTCTTCTCGTGTCTCTCCGTCCAGAATACTCATTTACTCACTCGACAATTCCACAATCGCACGCCTGAGCACCTCGCTCTCTTGCAAGGTTGCCTCATCGCCCGCATCGGCAATCAGGCGGGACACGGCGCGGATTGCACGGTTCCTGTCAAATCCCATATCAACAAGCGATGCAACCAGCTCCTCAGCAAACCCTCCGGTTCCTTCCGAATCGGCGGTAAGACTCCCGCGAAGGGTGAGGATGATCTTCTGCGCCGTCTTCTTGCCGAGCCCCGGCAAGCGCGTGAGCGCATCCACGTCTTCGGCCTCAAGGGCACGGATAAGCTCCTGTGGCGACGCGGCGGAGAGTATCTTGACCGCCGCTCGCGGCCCTACCCCGCTCACCCGGATCAGCTCGAGAAAGACTCGGCGCTCAGCCTCACTCGCAAATCCAAACAGCCGCATTTGGTCTTCTCGGTGATAGAGATGCGTGAATACTCGCGTCTCGCCGTCGACGGAGGAAAGCTCGCGGATTGTTCGAGACGAGGTCTCGAGCTCCCACTCGACTCCGCCTACCGAGAGATAAACCCCCGTCGTCGAGCGCCCGGTAACAATGCCGGTGAGACTGTTAAACACCAAAACGCTCCATTGCCCCGGCGTGTGCGATGTGGCACAGCGCAGCAGCGAGCGCGTCGGCACTGTGATTGGGTTTTGGCACCTCATTAAGGCCGAGGAGAACACGCACCATTTCTTGCACCTGCTCCTTCGTGGCCCTTCCGCTGCCAACGATACTCTGCTTGATCTCTTGCGGCGGGTACTCGAACGCCGCCACACTCCGTTGTTCGAGCCCGAGGAGAACTACACCCCGGGCATGCGCCACCGGGAGTGCGCTGCTCGTGTTGCGTGCAAAGTAGAGCTGCTCGATACCCGCAGCAGCGGGGTTGTAGCTTCGCACGACCGCCGTGAGCTCGTCGTAGATCTTCGAGAGGCGCGCGCCGAGTTGATCAGCGGCCGGGGTGTCGATGGTTCCGTGAGCAACGTAGCTGTTACGAGACCCGTCGGCGTCGACGACTCCCCAGCCCGTCGCGGCGAGCCCTGGGTCAACTCCAAGGACGCGCGTCATTCTTCCGGTTCGAAGTCGTCAGGAATGTCGATATTGCTCGAGACATCTTGTACGTCGTCGTTGTCCTCGAGCAGTTCGATAAGTCGCAGCGCCTTGCGGGTCCCTTCATTATCGAGCGAAATTGTGGCTTCCGGCACCTTGGCAATCTCGGCGCTCTCGTGCTCAAACCCACCCTCTTGCATGGTGTTGAGTACCGACTCAAACTCCTCCGGTTCACAAACTACCTCGATCGCCTCGCCCTGGGTGCTCACGTCGCTCGCTCCCGCCTCGAGAGCTACCTCGAAGATTTGCTCCTCGGTGTATTTCTCTGCGCTGTAGGCGAGAATGCCCTTTCGACTAAAGAGGTACGAGACACAGCCGTTCTCACCGAGATTGCCACCATGCTTGTTGAAGATGCTTCGAACGTCGGCGGCAGTCCGGTTTCGATTGTCGGTCAGCGTATCTACCATGATAGCCACGCCGCTCGGCCCATAGCCCTCATAGGTGATCTCGACGTAATCGACGCCGTCGAGATCTCCCGTACCCTTCTTGATTGCGCGATCGATGTTATCCTTCGGCATGTTTGCGGCGCGTGCCTTGATGACTGCTTGCCGAAGCCGAGGATTCGCATCCTCTTCGCCACCACCCATGCGAGCCGCGACGGTAATCTCTTTGATGAGCTTGGTGAAGAGCTTTCCGCGCTTTGCGTCGGCAGCCCCTTTCTTGTGGCGAATCGTCGCCCATTTACTATGACCGGACATTCCTACCCTCGTATTTCTCCAAACGGTACCCCTACACCTGTAGGGTGTCAAGATTGACACGTATCTCACAAATCAGCTGCCGTAGCACCCCGTCGAGAAAGCGCCAGCCACGCGCTGTGGCCGCGAACCCACCACGGCTCCGGGTGAGAAGCCGCTGCTCGAGCAGCATCGCAAGGGCCACGGGGGCAAGGTGTTGAAGATCCCAGCCGTAGCGCGACCTCATGGTTTCAGACACAACGCCTTCTCTGGTGCGTAGCCCGAGCATCACATGCTCGACGGTAAGATCAAATTGGTCGAGTCGTTCGTAGGTCGCTGCGGTTTGATCTCCCGAGAGATAGGTGTCGACTCGCTCTGTCTTGGTGATCCGAAGCGCCTCGTCTCCGGTGTACAATGTTCCGACCGCCGAGGGGCCAAAACCATGATATCCGCGCTGTCTCCAGTAGCCCACGTTGTGATCACACTCGAATCCCGGCCGGGCGAAGTTCGAGACCTCGTACCGTTCGAAACCAGCCACCGCCAGTAATTCGAGAATCGCATCTTC